>DATGDQ010000343.1:0-2255 GCA_035310785.1 Gemmatimonadaceae bacterium
AGGGCGGCCCCGACAGCCTGATCTACTTTTCGCTGCAGCGCCTGGCCGTCGTGCAGGTTGCCGGCGGCCCCGTACGCGTGGTGAGCGGCGGGGTCGATCGTAGCTTCGTGCACCCCGCGTGGTCGGCCGACGGCAAGTGGATCTACGCGCAGCTCGAAGACGATGGCTCGATGATTCTCGCGCGCGTGCCTCGCCTCGGCGGGAACATCGAGCGCGTGCTCGACGGCCGCCGCTCGATCGCCGCGGTGACGACTGGTGGGCCGCATCTCGCGATCATGCAAAGCACGCCGACACATCCGGACGAAATCTTCGCTCTCGAGGGGGAGGGCACGCGTCAGATCTCCGACGCGAACCCATGGCTCCGGGAGATTCGCCTCGCCGACCAGGCGCCGATCACGGCGAAGAGCAAGGATGGTACAGTCGTTCGCGGCTTTCTCATGCGCGCGGTGGGCAGCGACACGAGCGAGCGTCTGCCCACGATTCTTCGGCTGCACGGAGGCCCGGTCTCGCAGTGGGACAACGGCTTCGAGCTCTCGTGGCAGATGCTCGCCGCGCATGGCTTCACAGTGCTCGGCATGAACCCGCGGGGCAGCTCCGGCCGCGGCTTCGCGTGGGCGAAGGCCATCTTCGCGCACTGGGGGGAGAAGGACGTGCAGGACGTGCTCGCCGGAGTCGATCAGTTGATCGCCAAGGGCATCGCGGATCCGGTGCGGCTCGGCGTCGGCGGCTGGAGCTACGGCGGAGAGCTCACGGACTACGTCATCGCGAGCGACAGGCGTTTCAAGGCCGCAGTATCCGGTGCCGGCATCGGCAACGTGCTCGCCGGCTTCGGCACCGATCAATACGTGCGCGAGTACACCGCTGAGCTGGGACTGCCCTGGAAGCACCTCGACGCGTGGCTCCGCGTGTCGTACCCGTTCCTGCACGCGGATCGAATCGTGACGCCCACGCTCTTCATGGCGGGAGACCTCGACTACAACGTGCCGCTCCAGAACTCCGAGCAGATGTACCAGGCGCTTCGCTCGGCCGGCGTCGAGAGCGAGCTCGTGATCTATCCGGGCGAGCACCACGGCCTGACGCGGCCCAGCTTTCTCGCCGATCGTCTAACTCGCTACATCGCGTGGTACGGCAAGCACCTCGGCGTGAAGTCCGCGGACCCCGCTATCACGTACTGAGATGGGCCCGCGTCGCTTCCAGACCGGCTGAGTGCGGCGACTTGCCCATGGGGATCACTATGGCGACTCCGGTGTCGAACGAATCCGCGCGTCGATAAATTTCGGAAAAGACCGCGCGGCCCTCAGGGCAAGCGTAACTTCGTCGTGCAAGCCGTGTTCGGCGCGTCGATTGCATAGGTAGCACGCGATGATTCCAACTACTGAATTGCCTCGAAATCGATTCCGGGTGGCTCCGGCCACCGTGCTCCTTTGTTTGGCCACTGCCGCCTGCTTTCAACATGCTCCGCCACCGGATCCCGGGCTGGCTGCGGCAGACAGCGCACGCGTGGCCGCCGCCGCGGACTCCGCGCGCCTGGCGGACAGCATGCGCGTGGCCGACAGCATTGCGTCGCACGGAGATGTGGCGGAAGCTCCGGCTCGCGTGATGCACTTCGAATCGGAAGCCGACAGCCTCGACTACGAGGTGAATCGCCGGAAGGCCGAGGAGGCGAAAGAGTACCGGATCGTCGTGTCGCTCTTCGAGCGGCATCTCTGGGTCCTGAACGGCAGCGACACGCTTCGCTCCGCGCCGGCCGCCGTCGCGATGGATTCCACGCTCGCGTTCGGAGGCAAGGTCTGGAAGTTCGACACTCCTCGCGGGCGGCGCACGGTTCGCGGCAAGTCGGAGAATCCACTCTGGATTCCTCCCGATTGGCACTACGCGGAGGTCGCGAAGGAAAATCATCTCGCGCTCTCCAAGTTGCCGCCCAGGGGCACGGTGAGGATCGCGAACGGCCGCAAGCTCCAGGTGCGCAATCAGCAGGTGGGAATCATCGTCCCCGACTCCGGATGGGTGCCGCTGCCGCTCGACGAGGAGGTCGTGTTCGATGACACCCTCTACATGCCGCCACTCGGCACGAAGAATCGTCGCATCTACGGTGAGCTCGGCAGCTACCGTCTCGACATGGGCGACGGGTATCTCATCCATGGTACGCCCGAGGAATCGACCGTGGGCGATGCCGTGACGCACGGGTGCGTGCGCCTCAAGGAAGAGGACATCACGTGGCTGTACGAGAACGTCCCGATGGGGACGAGCGTGTA
>DATGDQ010000344.1:0-7615 GCA_035310785.1 Gemmatimonadaceae bacterium
AACGCCGCTTCGATTCGCACGCCGAAGCATTTCTCCGAGGCGGCGGTCATCGGTGCGGATGCTGCGGCAGTGCCTCCCGATGTCCTGCGCCTGCTGCTCGTGCATCCGCTCACGGATCTCGGGATCGATCATTTCCTCAACGATTGGAGCAAGCGCGTTTCGCGCAGCCGCTCGAGCCTGTGATCACTCGAACGCTCGTCCTCTCCCTTCTGACGCTGACCGTGGCGTGCGGGGAGAGCTCGCGCGAGGATACCGCGCTCGCGGTCAACACCGCACGAGCGGCGAGCGCGCCGAGAAGCTCCGCTGCGGACAGCAGTCTCGTGACGCAGCGCCGGTCCGCGATCACCGAGGCCGTTGCACGCGTGGCGCCCACGGTCGTCACGGTGCAAACGGAAGTCGTCGACCGCTCGACCGATCCCTTCGATGTGTTCAACGGCGCGAGCGAGCGGATACTTCCGGGGCTCGGCTCGGGATTCATCGTACGTGCCGACGGAGTGATCGCGACCAATGCGCACGTCGTGGCGGGTGCGAACACGATCTCGGTTGCCATGCGTGATGGCACCACGTATCCCGCACGGCTCCTTGGCAAGGACGAGACGAACGACATCGCAGTACTCAAGATCGACGCGAAGGGGCTTCCGGTGGCGCCGCTTGGCCAGTCGGACGATCTGATCATCGGCGAATGGGTGATCGCCATCGGCAATCCGTACGGTTTTCTTCTCGGGAATTCGGAGCCGAGCGTGACGGTTGGCGTGATCAGTGGTACGGGGCGCAATCTCGTGGCGCGCTCCCAGGGATCCGCGATGTACGTCGACATGATCCAGACGGACGCGTCCATCAATCCGGGCAACAGCGGTGGCCCGCTCGTGAATGCGCTCGGAGACATCGTGGGGATGAACAGCTCGATCTTCACGCCGAGCGGAGGATCGATCGGGCTCGGCTTCGCGATTCCGGTGAATCGCGTCAGGCACGTCACGGAGGATCTGCTCGCGCACGGGACGGTGCGTCGCCCGTGGATCGGTTTGAAGCCGGAGCTTCCCGAGGGTCCGAGTCAGCGCGAGACGCTGCGCAACGGCGTGACGGTGGGAGCCGTCGTGCCAGGCTCGCCGGCGGATCGGGCGGGAATTCGTAGAGGCGATGTGCTCGTGCGCTCACGCAGCCGCACGATTCGCAACGCCTTCGACTGGGAGGCGGAGCTGCTCGACCTTCGTGTCGGCGATCAGGTGCCGCTCGTGATCAAGCGCGGCGCGCGCGAGGTGCCGGTAAGGGTCACGATAGCCGATCTCCCCGAGGTGAGCGCGGCGAAGGTCGCGGTGCTGAAGGAGCTCGAGCTCGTGACGCTCACGCCCGCCATTCGCGTCGACCGCGGAATTCGGAGTCCGAAGGGCGCGCTGATCTACAACTTGAGCGAACGCGTGTCCGACGAGCTCGGCCTCGCGAAGGGCGATGTCATCGTGCAGATCAATCGCCTTCCGATCGAGACGGCAAACGATGCCGCGCGTGCGCTCGATGCGGCCGCGGGACGCGAGACCATTCACATGTTCTTCGAGCGAGGGGGTCGCATCTATTCCACCGATTTCATGATTCGATGAGCAGTCATGCGCGATACAGCTCGCCGCTGAGCGAGCGCTACGCGTCCAAGGCGATGCTGGAGCTGTGGTCGCCGCAGCGACGGCATCGCACCTGGCGGGAGCTGTGGCTCGCGCTGGCCGAAGCGCAGCGCGAGCTCGGCGTGCGCGACGAGCACGGACATCCGGTCATAACCGAGGACGGGATCCGGCAGATGCGCGCGCATCTCGACGACATCGACTTCGCCGCCGCCGGCGAGTTCGAGCGTCGTTTCCGGCACGATGTGATGGCGCACGTGGAGACGTTCGCGGCCGCCGCACCTGCCGCTCGCCCGTTCATCCATCTCGGCGCGACGAGCGCGTTCGTGACGGACAACGCCGATCTCGTGCTCATGCGCGAGGGGCTCGTGCTGCTCCGCGCGAAGATCGTTGCGGTGCTGCGCGCCCTCGCCGAGTTCGCGCGCACCTGGCGCACGGAACCGACGCTCGCGTACACGCATCTGCAACCAGCGCAGCTCACGACCGTAGGAAAGCGCGCGACACTCTGGATGCAGGACCTCGTGCTCGATCTCGCCGACCTCGACCACCGCATCGCGACGCTCCCGCTGCGCGGCGTCAAGGGCACGACGGGGACACAGGCGAGTTTTCTGGAGCTCTTCCGTGGAGATCACGATGCCGTGCGCACGCTCGAGCGCAACGTGGTCAAGCGCATGGGATTCACGCACGTGCTGCCCGTCACGGGGCAGACCTACACGCGCAAGCTCGACGCGAATGTGCTCGGCGTCGTGTCCGGCATCGCGGCCTCCGCCGCGAAGTTCGCGTCCGACATGCGGCTGCTGCAGTCGTATGGTGAGATCGAGGAGCCGTTCGAGGAGGAGCAGATCGGCTCGTCCGCGATGGCCTACAAGCGCAATCCGATGCGTTCCGAGCGCATCAACTCGCTCGCGCGATTCGTGATGACGCTCGAGGAGAATGCGAATCTCACCCACAGCGTTCAGTTCTTCGAGCGCACGCTCGACGACAGCGCAAACAGGCGACTCGTCATTCCCGAGATGTTTCTCGCAACGGACGCGATTCTGCTGATCATGGCGAACATCGCGGGCGGCCTCGAAGTGCACACCGCGCGAATCAGGCAGCGCATCGCCACCGAGCTTCCGTTCATGGCGACCGAAAAGCTGATCGTGCGGATGGTGGCTGCAGGCGGCGATCGCCAGAACGCCCACGCGATGATTCGGCGGCACAGCCTGGAGGCTGGTCGCGCGCTCAAGGATGGTGCTGCGAGGAACGATCTGCTCGACCGCCTCAAGGCGGATCCGGAGTTCACTTTGACATTGGCGGATCTCGAAGACCTGGTCGCTGCGGAGCGATTCACGGGACGTGCGCCCGAGCAGGTGACGGAGTTTCTGCGTGAGATCATCGAGCCGATTCTGGCAGCAGCGCCGCTTCCGGATCGAGCGGAGGCGCTTCGCGTATGACGCTCATGACCTCGAGCGCGCTTCCGCTTCGCCAACTCGGGCGAGGCAAGGTGCGCGACATCTACGAAGTGGACGCGGGGCGGTTGCTGCTCGTGGCGACGGACCGCGTGAGCGCGTTCGACGTGGTGATGCGCGAGGCGATCCCCTTCAAGGGTGCAGTGCTGACGCAGATCAGCGCCTATTGGTTCAAGCGGCTCGCCGACGTATCGCCGAACCATCTGCTCTCGGCAGACGCGGAGGAGATCGCTCGGCTCGTGCCGGTGCTCGCGGGGCACAGGGCGGCGATCGAGGGACGCGCGATGCTCTGTCGGCGCACCGAGGTCTTTCCGGTGGAGTGCGTGGTTCGGGGTTATATTTCGGGGTCCGCATGGAAGGAGTACTCGCGGACGGGGACGCTGGCCGGCGAGCCGTTACCAAAGGGGCTGCAGGAGAGCGACCAGTTGGCGGAGCCGTTGTTCAGCCCTGCCACGAAGGCGGAGACCGGCCACGACGAGAACATCACGATCGCCCGTATGCACGCACTCATCGGTGAGGCGGCAACGGATCTGGAACGGCGATCGAAGATGCTATACGCACGCGGACGCGACATCGCCAAGGAGCGGGGGATCATCATCGCCGACACCAAGTTCGAGTTCGGGCGCACCAGTGATGGCGAGGTGCTGCTGATCGATGAGGTGCTGACGCCGGACAGCTCGCGTTTTTGGCCGGCGAGCGGTTATCGGCCGGGTGGCGCACAGCCGAGCTTCGACAAGCAGCCGCTGCGCGACTATCTCGACGGCGAGCGCAAGGCCGGCCGCTGGAACGGCGACGCCCCTCCCCCTCCGCTGCCCGACCGCATCGTACAGGCGACGAGTACCCGCTACCTCGAAGCGTTCGAGCGGATCACCGGTGCGCCGCTCGATCTCTCGGAGCTGTCATGAGGGTTGCGCGCGAGGGCGTCGTCTTCATCGTCATCGCGTGGCTGCTCGCGCTGGGCGCCATCTGGATCGGAGTAACACGGCACTCGATCGGCTGGTACATCATCGCGACGCTGCTCGTGGTGATCGCGCTCTGGGTCGTCTACTTCTTTCGGGATCCCGAGCGTACGGGCGAGCGCGGCGAGCGCCTCGTCGTGTCTCCCGCGGACGGACTGGTCGTGATGGTCGCGAACGTCGACGAGCCCTCGTTCATGGCCGGGATGTCGACGCGCATCTCGATCTTCATGAACGTCTTCGATGTGCACGTGAACCGATATCCGGTGAACGGCATCGTGAAGTATCTGCAGTACAACAAGGGACTGTTCCTGCACGCGGCGCACGAGAAGGCGAGCCTCGACAACGAGCAGATGTCGGTGGGGATCGAGTCGGGCTCCCGCAGGATACTCGTACGACAGATCGCGGGGCTGATCGCTCGCCGTATCGTGAACTACGCGAAGGCGGGAGACACGGCCGAACAGGGGGTGCGGATGGGCATCATTCGCTTCGGCTCACGTGTGGACGTCTTCATTCCCACGGACAGCACAGTCCGTATCAAGGTCGGCGATCGCACGATCGCCGGCACGACGGTGCTCGCGGAGCTCGCGTCGTGAGACCGATTCCGCGTCCGGCGATGCGCCGAGCGGTGGTGCTGTTGCCGAACGGATTCACGCTCGCAAATCTGTTCTTCGGCATCTACGCCATCGTGAACGCCGCCCGCGGCGACTATCTGGCGGCCGGTTGGTGCGTGATCCTCGGCGGCGTCATGGATGCGCTCGATGGCCGGGTCGCGCGCGCGACGCGCACGGGAAGCCAGTTCGGAATCGAGCTCGACTCGCTGGTCGATGCGATCAGCTTCGGAGTCGCTCCAGCGTTCATCATGTATTTCGCGGTGCTGAACCGCGATTCATGGGCATGGCTGGTGTGCTTCGCCTACATCTCGTGCGCGGTGATGCGCCTGGCGCGCTTCAACGTCGAGCAGGGCGGACGGGCGAAGACGCACTTCCACGGGCTGCCCAGCCCGGCCGCCGGGATGACGCTCGCAACGTACTACTGGTTCACGCAGACGAGCTGGTACCACTACGTGGACGCGTGGCCCTGGCATACTGTGCTTCCCGCGGTGATGCTGACCCTCAGCTTTCTCATGATCAGCCACGTGCTCTACCCGGCCATGCCGCGCGTGAGCATGCACAACGTGCGGGGAATCGCCGGCGCGGTGCTTCTGCTCGCTGCCATCATCGCGGTTCTGTACGAGCCGCTGCGATTCGCCTTTCCGATTCTCGTGGCGTACGTCGCTTTCGGACTCCTTCGGACGATATTTTTCGGCCTCATGGAGCGGTTGCCCACCGGTGATCCGCTGATGGACGATGAGGACGACGAGGAACCGGACGAATACACGCTCCGCCGCGAGATCGAGGTCGTGGACACTCCCGTTGGAGAGCGTCGCGGGCGCCGTCCCGATCGCCGCAGCGCCAACTTTCCCAAGGCCATTCCCCGTTCGAAAGAGGATGAAGAATGAGTCGCTTCCGCGTTGCCGTTCACATCGTGCCGCGTAAAGGCATTCTCGATCCGCAGGGCAAAGCGGTGTCGGATGCGCTGCACGCGCTCGGCTTCGACGGCGTCACGGACACGCGGATCGGGCGACACATCGTGCTGCACATTGCCGCGCCCGACGCAAAGACTGCGGACACACAGGTGCGCGAGATGTGCGGACGATTGCTCGCGAATCCAGTGACGGAAGACTACGAGATCGCAACAGTGGAGAGCGTATGAAATTCGGCATCGTGACCTTTCCCGGGTCGAACTGCGATTACGATACGTACCACGCTGTCACGGATCATCTCGGTTTGCCGGCGGTCTATCTGTGGCACAAGTCCACGGATCTCCAGGGTGTGGATGTCGTCGTTCTGCCGGGTGGATTCAGCTACGGCGACTACTTGCGAGTGGGCGCGATCGCGCGCTTCAGTCCGATCATGCGCGAGGTCGCGGCGCATGCGCGCGCCGGCGGGCCCGTGCTCGGCATCTGCAACGGCTTTCAGATCGCGTGTGAAGCGGGGCTGCTGCCCGGCGCGCTGCTGCGGAACGCGAATCTGCAATTCGTGTCGGACACGGTGCGCGTTCGCGTCGAGAACGCCGACACGATGTTCACCGCGCGTTGCGACGTCGGCGATGTCCTCCGCATCCCTGTGGCGCACGGTGACGGACGCTTCACCGCGGACGAAGACACCCTGGATCGTCTCGAGGATGATGGGCGCGTCGTCTTCCGCTACGTGAACGAGCACGGCGTCCCCGACGTCGACGCCAATCCGAATGGTTCCATGCGCGACATCGCCGGCATCATCAGCGCAGAAGGAAACGTGCTCGGAATCATGCCGCATCCCGAACGTGCGATGGAGGATCTCATCGGCTCCTCGGACGGTCGCCGCATTTTCGAGTCGCTGCTCGCCAGAGTCTCCGCCTAACCCCGAGGTCTTCATGAAAGGTTGGCTTTTCGCACTCTCGTTCTTGGCTACGGCCGCCGCCGCCCAAACCGGGACCGCCACCCCGGCCGCCGGACCAGCCGGCACGATAGATCCCGGCATGTCGCGAGCGCAGGTGATCGAGCGACTCGGCAAGCCGGCGACGATTCGCACGTATCAGGGCTCCACGTACCTGCTGTATCCGAACAAGTGCGGCAAGAAGTGCGGAATGCAGGATTTGGTCATTCTCGACCACGGCGTCGTGGTCGACGCGGTGTTCCGCTCGCCGGACAGGCACTACACGGGCACCAGCAGCTCTCCCGTGTCGACGCTGCCGAACTCTCGAGCCCAGAAGAACCAGACGCTCGCAATGCCTGGCGCACCGGCGGCACAGTCCACCGCTGCCGAGCGCGTCACCCCGGGAACGTTGCACGCGCCAGCGGACAGTGCCAACAGCAGCACGAGCAGCGCACCCGCCGACAGTGCGTCATCGAGCACGAGTCAGGCACCGCAGGACAGCGCGCGGAGCAGCATGAGCCGACCGCCGGCGGAACGTGCGCCGACTCCGGCCGCAGCTGCGCCGCCTGCGTACGGAAAGCCAAGTCCCACACCTCCGCCATCGGATAGCTCGCGCACGTCCACGAGCCATCCTCCCGTCGACAATTCGTCGTCGAGCACCAGCCACCCGCCCACGCCCACGCAGTGAGCACAGCGCCTTCCCCCCGCCCTGGCGATCCGGTCATCACACCGGCGCTCGTCGCGGAGCACGGACTCACCGAAGACGAATACGAGCGGCTCGTCGCGCTGCTCGGGCGCGCGCCGACATTCACTGAGCTCGGGATCGTGAGCGCCCTGTGGAACGAGCACTGCTCGTACAAGCATTCGCGCACGCATCTGAAGACGCTGCCAACGAAGGCGCCGTACGTCCTGCAGGGCCCGGGCGAGAACGCGGGCGTGATCTCCATTGGGGATGGGTGGGCGATCGCGTTCAAGATCGAGTCGCACAATCATCCCTCCGCGGTAGAGCCGTACCAGGGAGCCGCGACGGGTGTGGGTGGAATTCTTCGGGATGTGTTCACAATGGGCGCGCGGCCGATCGCGCTGCTCGATTCGCTCCGCTTCGGCTCTCTCGATTCGCCACGCGTCCGCCACCTCTTCGG
>DATGDQ010000345.1:0-2042 GCA_035310785.1 Gemmatimonadaceae bacterium
GACTTTCCCTCGGCGGTGAGGCGCACGGTGTATGCTCCCGGCCGCACCATCGGTCCGTTGATCGTGCCGTAGTCGATGAGAATCTCCTTGATGTGCTTCACATCTTCGTAGCGGAGATTCCACACGAAGCGGTTCATGCCCACGCGTGTAGTGACGAGCGAGTCACTCGGCGCATACGACACGCTGTCCGCGCTCTCGATCTTCTTCTTGCGACCGCGAGACGCCGTGGTGTCGTGCTGCGCCCTCTCCGTGGAATCCTTCGCGTCATTCACGGTGGAGTCGGTGCTCGCGCTGTCTTCAGGCGGCACGCCAGTCGATGAGAACGTGCGGATCACCTTTCCCGCAGGATCGAGAAAGGCGAGCGTGACCGGTCCTTTCGGCTTCTCACGAAACACGTAGTCGACCGTGACGCCGGATGCCGGGTTTTGCCCGGCGGCCACGTTCCTGCGCGAATGACCTCCGTCCCAGCGGATCGCGGTGTCCGGAGTGAACAGGTGCACCGGCTCGCGGCGGATCGCGTCCGACATCTGACGGAGCGGAGTCAGATCATCGAGAACCCAGAATGCGCGCCCGTGCGTTGCGACGGCGAGATCGCTTCCGTGTACGATCAGGTCGCGCGCCGAGCTGCGCGGCAGGTTCAGCTGGAGCGACTGCCAGTGGGCGCCATCGTCGAACGAAACGAACACGCCAATCTCCGTTCCCGCGTACAGAAGCCCGCGCTTCACCGGATCTTCGCGGATCGCGCGCGTGTAGGCGATGTCGGGAATGCCCGTGCTGATGGGCGTCCAGCTCTTCCCGTAATCCGTCGTCCGGTACAGGTAGGGATGAAAATCATCCTGCTGATAACGGTTCGCGGCCAGGTACGCGGTGCCCGCATCGTAGTGGCTCGGCTCGATGACGCTCACGCGTGTGAACTTGCCACCGAAATGCGGAGTGACATTCTGCCACGTGGCGCCGTTGTCCTGCGAGATGTGCACGAGACCGTCATCCGATCCGGCCCACAGAACACCACCCTTCACCGGAGACTCCGCAAAGGCGAAGATCGTCGCGTACACCTCGGTTCCCGTTTCATCATGCGTGATGGGCCCGCCCACGTGGCCGAGCGTTGCCGCGTCGTGCAGCGTGAGATCGGGAGAGATCGGCTGCCAGGTGGCACCCTCATTCGTGCTGCGAAACGCCCGCTGCGCCGTGGCGTAGAGAGTGCCCTTCTCGTTCGGTGATGTGAGCAGCGGGAACGTCCACTGAAAGCGGAGCGGCATGTCCCTGGCTGCGTAGCCATCGTAGTTCGGCAGTCCGACACTGACGTCGCGCAATTCATTCGTCTTGCTGTTCAGCCGCTGTATCTGCCCGAAGTACGAGGTGCCGTACGACACCTCCGCGTTCGCGGGATTCACGGTGATGTAGCCAGACTCCCCGAACGGGAGCGCATCCCAGTTCTGCCGTGCGATCGCGCCATCGTCGGAGCGGCTCTGAATGCGAACGCTCGAGTTGTCTTGCTGCGCACCGTACAGTCGGTAGGGAAATTCGTTGTCCGCGAACACGTGATAGAACTGCGCGGTGGGCTGCGTCTCCTGCGATGACCAGTTCTCGCCGCCATCGAGCGAGATCGTCGCGCCGCCATCGTTGCCCTCGATCATCCGATTCGAATCGTGCGGATCGATCCAGAGCAGATGGTCATCGCCATGAGGTACGCGCAGCCGCTGGAAGGTATGACCGCCATCGATGGACTTGTACGTGCTCAGGTTCAGATTGTAGACGACGTTCGGATCTTGCGGATCGGCAGTGATCAGTGCGTAGTACCACGGACGCACCATGAATTCCTGGTCGCCGTTCACACGCGCCCAGCTCGCGCCCGAATTCTCCGAGCGGTAGATGCCGCCGAGGGAGTCGTCGGGCGAGGTCTCGACGTAGGCGTACAGGCGATTGGGCATCGAGCCGCTCACGGAGACGCCGATGCGGCCAATCGGCACATCGGGCATCCCCGGATTGTCCGTGAGCTCCGTCCACGTGTCGCCGCCATCTGTGGTCTTCCACAGCCCGCT
>DATGDQ010000346.1:0-3291 GCA_035310785.1 Gemmatimonadaceae bacterium
GATGTACGACGCCGTGCTCGCGGCGCGCGGCGCCGCGCTCGCATCGATCCGCGCCGGCGTCCGCGCCGCCGATGTGGATGCCGCGGCGCGAGATGCGCTCGCGTCCCGCGGATTCGGAGCGCAGTTCAAGCATTCGACCGGACACGGGGTCGGCTTCGCGGCGATCGATGCCGGCGCGCAACCGAGACTGCATCCGCGATCGCCGGACGTGCTGCTCGCGGGAATGGTGTGCAACGTGGAGCCGGCGATCTACATCGATGGGTACGGAGGCATGCGGCACTGCGATGTCGTTGCCGTGACCGAGACAAGCTGCGAGGTGCTCACGCCGTTCCACGCCTCGATGGCGGATCTGGTGCTGCAGGTGCGCACGTGAGGCGTCCCGGTACGGCGTAACACCTCAGATTCGCTGCGGCGGCTCCGGTGCGCGCGCGGACATGCGATCCCACAGCTTGAATACCAGCAGCGCCAGCGCGACGCACACGCCCACGCGCAGAAACGGCACCGGATCCACGCGCGTGAGAATCAGGAACAGCACCGCCAGCCACGCCGCGTTCAAGCCCTTCCTCACCGCCCGGAACACACTGGTCGGCTTTCGCGTCAGCGCCGAAATCGCCTGCCACGCGTACACCATCACGCCGCCGATCAGCAGCACGTGAACGATGTGCGCGAACACGCTGTCTCGAATATCCGGTGCGATCCAGTCGTGATTCACCACAGCCTCCTTATACGAGAGCGCATTGAGGTCGTCTACTCTCGCGGAGCCTTACGCCGCTCCCGCCCGAGCAGATACCATCCGCATGCACCCAATATCGGGACCACCACCACGATCACCGTCCATACGATCTTCGCCGGCCGCCCGTGGCGCGTGCCCATCCAGATCGACGCGAGCGCCAGCACCGCCAGAATGATGGCCGTCGCCGCGAACCACAGCGGCCACGTCGTCCGGCCGGCGAGCAGCGAGCGTCCCGGCGGAACCTGAATCATTTGCGAGCCAGCACTCGCTCCGCCGCGCTCACGATGTTCTTCGCCGTCATCCCGTACTTCTCGAGCAGATCGTCCGGCTTCCCGCTCTCGGCATAGCGATCACCGAGATTCACGTACTCCACCGGCGCCGGCGTGCCCGCCACGAGGGCCTGCGCCACCGCGCTTCCCAGCCCGCCATGATGCATGTGCTCCTCGGCCACCACGAACGCACCGGTCTCGTGACTCGCGCGCTCCAGCGCCGATGTGTCGAGCGGCTTGATCGTGTGCATGTCGATCACGCGCGCCTCGATCCCCTTCTTCGCGAGCGCGTTCGCCGCCATCAGCGACTGCGCCACGAGCAGACCGTTCGCGACGATCGTCACATCGTGGCCATCGCGAACCTCGATCGAGTGGCCGAACTCGAAGTGCACCGATGCCTCGTGCACGATCTGCGTCTTCGGCCGGCCGAGCCGCAGATACACGGGGCCATCGTGCTCGGCCGCCGCGCGCACGGCCGCGCGCATGGTGTGCTCGTCGCTCGGAATGCACACGACGAAGCCCGGAAGCGAGCATGCGAGCGAGACGTCCTCCACGCTCTGCTGCGACACGCCGTCCTCGCCGATCGAGATGCCGCCGTGCGAGCCCGCGACCTTCACGTTGAGCCTCGGATACGCCGCGCCCATGCGCAGCTGATCGAAGCCCTTGCACAGGATGAACGCGGCGAAGCTCGAGATGAACGGAATCTTTCCGCTCGATGCGAGCCCGCTCGCGATTCCCACCATGTTCGCTTCCTGGATCCCGATGTTGAAGAACCGCTCGGGAAACACCTTGCCGAAGGTCCAGCTGAACGTCGACTTCGCGAGATCCGCGTCGATGACGATGATGTTCTTGTTCTCCGTGCCCACCTCGAGCAGCGCCTGGCCGTAGGCCTCGCGCGTGGCCAGCCCCATCGGGAGCGCATTCGCAGTCGTCATCGATTACTCCGCCAGCTGTGAGAGAGCCACCTGCAGCTGATCGGAGCTCGGCGACTTGCCGTGGAACTCGTTGTTGTTCTCCATGAACGTCACGCCCTTGCCCTTCGTCGTGTGCGCGATGATGCACACGGGCACATCGTGCGACTCCTTCGCCTGGTGCAGCGCCACGCGCACCGCGCCAACGTCGTGCCCATCCACGTCGATCACGCGCCAGCCGAACGACTCGAACTTCGCGTCGAGCGGCGAGAGCGAGTTGATGTCCTCCACCGCGCCGTCGAGCTGATAGCGATTCGAGTCGACGATCGCGGTGAGCGAACCGAGCTCGTAGTTGCCCGCGGTCATCGCCGCCTCCCACACCTGTCCCTCCTGGCACTCGCCGTCGCCGAGCAACACGTACGTGCGATAGGACTTGCCATCGAGCCGCGCCGCGAGCGCGTGACCCACGCCAACCGAGAGTCCCTGGCCGAGCGAGCCGGTGCTCGCCTCGATTCCGGGAGTCAGCCCCTGCACCGGATGTCCCTGCATGCGCGAGTTCACCTGTCTCAGCGTCATCAGCTCGCTCACGGGGAAGTAGCCGGCCTCGGCGAGCGCCGCGTACAGCGCGGGCACCCCGTGTCCCTTCGAGAGGATGAAGCGGTCGCGATCGGGCCACGCGGGATTCTTCGGATCGTGGTGAAGCACACGTCCGAAATAGAGCGCCGTGATGATCTCGACTGCGGAGAGCGATCCGCCGGGATGCCCGCTGTTCGCCTGGGCAATCATCCTGACGACGTGCAGACGCAGCCTGCGCGCGATGTTCGCGAGCTCGGCGGTGGAAACTGTGGGGGATGCGGCGACCATCGTGCTCCGGGCGGCGAGGAAGATTCGCGAGATTGAATAATACGCCCGCGGAGCCGCTAGCTCAATTTTGCCACCGCGCGCCCTCGCAGGGCGCATTCAACGAGGCTTACTTGCTCCGTTTGAGCGAGATCGTGAAGATCGCGCCCGCACCAGGCGTGCTCTCGACCGAAAGCTCCCCGCTCATGGCCCGCGCCAGATTGCGGCTGATCGCGAGCCCCAACCCCGTACCCTCCGTCTTGCGCGTGAATCCCTCATCCACGCGCACGAAGGGCTCGAAGATCCGGTCCTGCTTCTCCTGCGGAATGCCACGGCCCGTGTCCGCGACGTTGATCGACACGGTGGATTCGTCCGCGTCGCACGACAGCCGAATCGACCCCTCGGCGGGCGTGAACTTGATCGCGTTCGAGAGCAGGTTGAGTAGAATCTGCTCGAGCTTCTCGGGATCCGCGATCACGCGCACATCTTCGGGGCACGGTTCCGAGCGGAAACGCAACCCCTTCGCCATGAGCTGCGG
>DATGDQ010000347.1:0-7107 GCA_035310785.1 Gemmatimonadaceae bacterium
CGATGCGGCCGATCGGCACGTCGGGCATACCGGGATTGTCAGTCAATTCCGTCCACGTGTCTCCGCCATCGGTGGTCTTCCACAGTCCGCTCTTTCCCCCGCCGCCGCTGAAGCCCCACGGGAAACGCTGGAAGCGCCACATCGACGCGTAGAGGATGCGAGGGTTCGTCGGGTCCATCGCCAGGTCGATCGCGCCAGTGCTGTCGTCCACGAACAGCACTCGTTTCCACGTCGTGCCGCCATCGCGCGAGTGATACACACCACGCTCGGCGTTCGGACCGAACGCGTGGCCGAAGGCGGCGACGTAGACGTTGTCGGGATCCTTCGGGTCCACCCGAACCGTTGCGATCTGCCGCGTCTGTTCGAGCCCGATGTGCTTCCAGCTCCTCCCACCGTCGGTCGAGCGATACATCCCGTCGCCAAAGGTGAGATCCTCCCGGAAATCGGTCTCTCCCGTGCCGACGTAGATGACGTTGCGATCGGATGGTGCCACCGCAATTGCGCCGACGGACGCGATCGTCGAAACGCCATCGGTGATGTTGCGCCAGGTTGTGCCCGCATCGCTGGTCTTCCACACCCCGCCGTCCACCGCTCCCATATAGAAGGTGCGTCGCTCCACGGGATCTCCCGTCACCGCCACCGCGCGACCCCCGCGAAACGGCCCGACGAGCCGCCACTGCATTCCACGCAGAATGGGATCGGATGTCGATTTGGCCGTGGAGTCCGTGGCCTGCGCGACTGCTTGCTTCGCGCCGGCCTTGGCCGACTTCGGCTTGGTCTGCGCGAACATCGGAAGCGAGATGACGAACGCGAGCGCGGAGGCGGAAACGAATCGCATTACAGAAGCTCCCAAGGTGCGAATGAGCGTTGGCGTCGTGCGATGGGTCGATAGGAAGGACAGCACCAAGCTACTTCACGATCACACGCGGCGCAGGGGCGCGAGGCGGTGGATCAGTCGTGCGCGCGCATGTCGCGGCCCGACCTCCAGAGCTGATTGCTTCGATCGATGTCCGGGAAGAATCCATCGGGGTCGATCTCGATCCGCGTCACCTCGGGCGCCCGCGCGACGCGCGCGACGTAGCTGCGCGCACCCGAAAGCCATACGGTGGCAGGGATGCGCACGCGCTCGGTTCTGCCGTCGGCGCGCGTGATCGCCAGCTCGATCGGCATGGGTGCGAGCCCACGGTCCTCGATCGTGATCGCGACATTGAACCCGTCCTTCTTCACGCTCGCGATCGCCTGATCGAGCGGCCACGGCTCGAAGAACCAGGACGTCCAGAACCAGCTCAGATCCTGCTTCGTCACGTCCTCGATGGTGTCGAAGAAGTCGTACGGGTACGGATGTCGGCCGGTCCATCTGCGCCCATACTCGCGGAACGCGCGGTGGAAGGTGGGCTCGCCGAGCATGCTGCGCAGGGCCGCGAGCACCTGCGCGGTCTTGTCGTAGTACATCACGTTGTAGAGATCCGAAGGGAAGAGATCTCCCGGCGTCATCAGGATCTGGTCCTCGCCTGCGGCAGCGCGCCGCAGATACAGGGTGCGCTGGCCGGGTTCCTGATCCGCGATCCTTCCGCCCGTGCGCGGTTCTCCGTAGAGCGCGCGCATTCCTTGCGCGGCATCGAATTGCGTGAAGCCCTCATCCATCCACGGGAATCGTGTCTCGCTCGAGCCCACCTGCATCGGAAACCACATGTGCCCCGTCTCGTGCATCAGATCGCCGGCGAGCGAGAGCGTATCGGCCCACGGTTGCATGAAGGTCAGGCGTGGATACTCCATGCCGCCGCTGGTGAGCACACCCTCCATCGATGTCATTGTGGGCCAGGGATATTTCCACAGATACGCCGAGAGCTGCTGTACGGCGTCGCGCGTGTATCGTGCGCCACCAGCGGCCCACGCGGACGCGCGCGCATCGAGGCGATAGAAGGAGTGGATGTCCACCGTGTCCACGGCACCGGTCTCGTTCCTGACCAGCGCGCGCGTCGCGTCCCACGCGTAGCGATCGCTCGTGCCCCACGCGAAGTCGCGCACATCGGGCGCCGTGAAGTGCCACGTCACGTTCGGCGAGGGCGTCGCGAACACGGGCTCGCGCTGGCCCGGCCTCGTGATGTTGATCACGCGCCCGGTCGCGCGCGCCTGCGCAAGCTTGTTGCGCACCCCCGAGCTCAAGATATCCGCGCCGTTGCGCAGCGATCCCGTGGCCCCGACCAGCCATCCGCGCGGCATCGTCAGCCGAACGTCGTAGTCCGCCGGATCCATGTAGAACTCGGCCTCGAGCAGATAGGGATCCGCCATCCAGCCGTTCACATCGTCGTACACCGCGACCTGGGGGTACCAGTACCCCACGAGATAGAGATGATCGTCGCGGCCCTGACGTCCATCGGAGGGTGTGAGCGATGGGACGAACGACCACGTGAGCTCGAGCGATGCGCTGTCGTGCGGAAGCAGCGGCGTCGGGAGCGTCAGCCACATCACCGTGCCGTCCACGATGTATCCGGGCCGCGGGTGCGCAGACGAGGAGAAGTTGTCGTCCGCCGACAGCTCGACGACCGCCGACCCATTCGCGATCACACGGCCGAGCTGCATGCCGTTGGTGAGCGGCGCGACATCGCGTCGCGGGCTCTCCGGACGAAACACGTTCTGGCGAAGATAGATCGCCAATCGCGCGAGGGTGTCGGGCGAGTTGTTGATGTAGCGGACGCGCTCGGAACCAGTCAGTGTGTTCGTGGCCGGATCGATGGACGCATCGATCGAGTAGCGCGCATGCTGGACCCAGTTGCGCGGGCCGGGCTCACCAGTGCGCGTGCGCGTGCCGTTCCCGATAGCCTTCGTGAAGGCCGGGGGAACGATCACCGCGCCCGGAATGGACCGGCGATCCGCACGGGTCTCCGTAAGTGGCGAAGGAGGCTGCCTCCGCTGTGCCGAGGCCGAAGGCGGCGCCGACAACACGAGAATCGTCGCGAGGAGGGTGAATCCCTGTTTGGAGACTTCGAGCACGAACACTCCGGATGAGGAACGCCGTAATGTTGGTCGAAGCTCACGAACCGACAATGCTACGATCTTCTCGTTCTCATCTCGGCAACCGCTCCTCCGCCTCGCGTCCGGCGAGCAGCTTCGCGCTGAACCTCTGTGCCTCCGCGATGCGCTCCACTTCGATGGCTATCGCGTCGACCGACTGCTGGAGTTGCTCGAGCCGGGCATCGCTGTAAGGCGGCGGCATCAGCTCGCGCCGTTTGGTGGACGCGATCGCCCACTTGCACCCCACATAAATGCCGCAAAGGGAAGCGATGGAGGCCACGATCGTGGCCATCACGCCGGCGAAATTGATCACATCCGGATCGATCACGACTGCTCCTCGAGAATGACCGCGTAGCCCGCCCTCGAATCTTACGGACATCATTCTCGAGGGTTTCGCTGGCGACAGCCGGACTCGCCAATCGTGCTATCGTGGAACCTCGAACGTCAACTCCGACGAGTATGCGAGGTAGGGATCGCCTCGGTCCGCCAAAACGCGCGCGTAGAGGGCGCAATCGGTCTGCAGCGGTCCTTCCGAGACGGTCTTCCCATTCAGCACCACTTTCACGGGCCCCTCGTGCGCAAAGAGCTCCGGTCGCAGCAGCAACCGAAGTTTGCGCACGTGCTGCGTGTCGAGTCGAATCGTGTTGTGATCGTCGATCGATGCACGGACCTCGGCCTGCACGAGTGAGCCGAGCCGTGCGCGCACGGCGTCGGCGATCGAGCTGTCGCTCGCGAGCGCCTCGTTCGCGAGCGCGTCGTCCTTCTCGAGGATCTCGACCCAGTAGTGCCGCGCGTGCGCCGTCGTCGCCGCCTTGAAGTCGAGCTTTTTCGGGATGACGCGTCCCGTGTGATGCGCGAAGAAGTCGACCGTCATTCCGTCGTCGCCGAATCCCGGCGCGATCTCGTGTCCGCGCTCCGGAAAGAGCTGCATCGCGACGTCCGCATGCTGGGCGCGAAGCGAATCGACGGTCCTCGTAGTGGCGCTCACATCGATCACCTCGTCGCGCTTGCCGTGCAGAAAGAGCATGGGCGTGTGCGTGACGTTGGAGACGAACGGCCTGTCGCCGCCGCGCTCGATGAAGCCGAAGAAACCGGCGCCCATCGCCACCACTGCAGCCGAAAAGCGCTGGGGCCAGAGCGAGACGTAGTCGAGAGTGCCGGTGCCGCCGTTGCTCAGTCCCGAGATGTAGACGCGCTCGGGGTCGACCTCGTACGTACGCATCACCTCGCTCAGCAGCGAGTCGACCATCGTCTCCGTAGCGGTGCGCCACCATCCACCCCAGGCATTCGGATACAGGACGAGATATCCCGTGCGCTCGAACGCAGCGGCGCCGAGCTGCACACCTTCGATCGCGGGTCCGGAGTTGCCGGCGAGATAGACGATGAGGGGGAACGGCTCGTCCCCGCGATAATCGTCGGGAACGTACATGCCGTATGGCCAGCCTCGATACGCGCTGCTCGCCATGCCGCGAAAGCTCGTACCAGGGGGCGATGACGGTCGCGGGCGCGCGAGCCGATTCCGCAGCGAGTCCGGCAGCGCACATGCGACCGCACCCGGAAGCGCATGCGCATCGCGCGCACTCGAATCCGGCCGCAGCAGCCGTGCTGCCGCTGTGCGCACGAAATAGTCGGAGTCCGCGGCGGCGCGATCGAGCAGCGGGCGCGCGCCCGCTCCCATGCCCGCGCGATCGAGCATTCGCACGGCGAGCGTGCGTATGCGTGGATTGTCGCTGCCGAGAAGCGATGTCAACGTCGCGATCGAAGGCGGCGGCGCTCCCGCGCGGAACGCGATGCCGAGGAGCAGGCGCGCGGATGCGGTGTCGCCCGAATAGATCGAGTCCAGTCCCGGCGCGCCGAGAACGGATGCCGCGTCGCTGCTGTCGCCGAGCGCGACTGCGCTCAACGCGCCCTGTCGGAGGTCCACGTTGCGAAGCCACGTGACCATCGCCTCGCCGCGTCTGCGCTCCTGAAGATCGAGCACCACCGTTTCGTGAATCCGGTAGTAGTTGACGTCTGGATACGTGCCTTCGAGCTCGACCCGCTTCACGAGATGCGAGCCGGGGCAGTACCAGAAGCGCAGGCGCACTGCGTTCGAGTCCACGTCCTGTCGCGGGATCAGCGCCGCCGCGCTCGCAGCGCCCTCGGCCCTGTAGCAGCTCTCGCCGGCAAGCGTGTCGACTCCTGCCACGCGCATCTCGAACGCGAACGGATCGGTGGAAGGCCAACGATCACCAACGCGAACCGGATCAGTGGGCAGCGGTGGGAGCTCGAACGCATCCCACAGGATCTTGCTGCGCATTTCGCGCCGTGCCGCCCACGGCAGTCGCGCGCTGCCGCTCGGGCTGAGCAGGTTCGCCTGCGCGAAACGCGCGCGGCCCCGCAGGCGCGCGTGCTGCTTCTCGAGCTCGTGGGCCGAGAGCCCACGCGTGGTATCGAGGGAGGTGGAGATGCTGTCCTCACGCGCGCGGTTGCGCTGCACGCCCACCAGCACGCGATCGGCGCCGGCGCTCGGGACGAGCAGGTGCGATGCCCATTCGTAGCGAGCGGCACTCACGAACGGCGTACCGAACGGTTTGTCGCGGCCGGTCGTGAGGCCGTAGATCTCGCGGCCATCGATCTCCTGCCGAAACAGCTCCCGGTACACGAGATGATCGCCTGTGCGAAGATCGTAGCGCCAGGTGACTGCGCTGTCGGCGGGTGGAGTCGTGCAGGGCGCGCCGCACAGGAGCGCCAGCAGCATCATTCCGAACATTCGCTCACTGGTTCACGGTTGCGTCGTGACAGCGTCCACGCATGCGATCGTGATCGCAGATTGCGAGGCGTGACGACAGCGATCAATGCGCCGTGTGTAAGCGTTCTGTGAGAAGGGTCAGGCCGCGGCGTCCGCCTCTCGAAGTGGCTGGGGGGCGGTGCGCACGGGCGGAGCGGTCCGTCGGTTGGCGAGCCAGACGCCTGCCAGAATCACCGCGAATGCCACGACGTGCAAGGCCGTGAACTCCTCGTGCAGTGCGATTCCCCAGATCACTGCCACGATCGGAATCGTGTACGTCACCGAAGTCGCGAAGATGATCGTGGCGTCCTTCAGCAAGCGATTGAAGAGCAGCACGCTGAGCGCGGTGCCGAACGCGCCGAGGATGGCGATGTACCCGAGTGCTGCGGGCGCGGCCGGGTTCGTCCGAAGAGTGTCGATGAAGTCGGTTCCCGCGAGCAGGAAGAAGAGCGCAGGCCATCCTACCATGGATAACGCAATCGAGGTGACCAGCACGGGATTTCTCTGCGAGAAGAATCCCTTCACGAGGTTCACGTTCGCGCCATACGAGATGGTCGCGAGCAGCACGAGTGCCGCAAACGCGAGGCTCGTCGATCGACCTGCCTCAGGGCTGCCGGCCATCGCGAGAACCACCGCACCCGCCAGACCCACTACGATGCCAATGACGTTTGTTCTCGGAAAACGCTGACGGAAAAAGAGCCACGCGATCAGGAGTGAGAAGATCGGCGTCATCGACGTGAGCACGCCCACCACCGCCGACGGCAGCACCGTTTCGGATTTCGCGTACAGGAATGCAGGGATCGCGTTGCCCGTGAGGCCGACGACCAACAGGAGCGCGATCTCGCGCCATCCGAGCCCTCGTATGTAGCGAAGCGCGTATGGAAAGAGACACAGTGCCGCGACGCTCATTCGGATGAGCGCGAGCTGCAGGGCGTCGAAGCCCTCGAGCCCCTCCTTCATCAGAATGAACGAGCTGCCCCAGATGAGAGAGAGCAGCAGGAGCACCAGCCAGGCGCGCGCGCCGTTCCTGGCGTGGCCGGCCGACGTCATGCCGCGCTCGGCGCTGGGGAGCGATGCGTCGGCGCGTCGACGCTGTGCGCGCACGCACCCACGGTGGCGCACGTCCACGAATCCACGAACATGAGATTCACGCCGTATTGGAGCTGAGAAAGTCCCGACAGCACCATCGCGCTTGCGAAGACAGAGAGGGAACCGCCGGCCGGCTGCTGCCTGGCGTACACACGGCAAACAGTATTGCGAGTCCGATCGTTCCCTCCGGCAAACGTTGCGAGCACGGAACGTGTGGGCATCATCGCGGCGGG
>DATGDQ010000348.1:0-3889 GCA_035310785.1 Gemmatimonadaceae bacterium
GAGCACACACGGTCGCGCCGGAACGCGCACCACAGGGCCTCGAGCGCACGTGCGAAGTCGAAGGCCTCCGCGAGCAAGTCCAAGGCGAAGAGCGGCTCGCACAAGGTCGTCGCGTCCAAGTCGTCTTCGCACAGGAAGAAAGCGTCGTAACAGCTGCGCTTGTCCGGCGCGTCGTGTCGGGTGAGCTTTCGGGACGGAACAAGGAGTCCCGATGAGTGATACGCCTGCTGCCGCGCCCGAGAGCGAAACCGCCCCGGCGCCCCCCACGGAAGCCCCATCGCCCGACGCGTCCCCGCTCGACGAGAACATCGTCCGCGCCGCATTGCGACGCGTGAAGGACCCCGAGCTCAATCTGAACATCGTGGACCTGGGACTCGTCTACGGCATCGCGGTCGACGGCCCCAAGGTCTCGATCGACATGAGCCTCACCTCGCCCGGGTGCCCCTCGGGCCCCGAGATCATGACGGCGGCCGAGCAGCAGGTGCGGGCGCTGGATGGCGTGCAGGATGTGGCGGTGAATCTGGTGTGGGATCCGATGTGGAGCCCGGAGCGGATCGAGCCGCGTATTCGCGCCTACATGGGATTCTGAGTGTTGCTGCACGAGTCGTTCGGGTGCGACTGATCGCGAGATTTGGCTGGCCGGCGTTGATCGCCGGCCTTGTTGCATCAGCCGGTTGCATGCGCGTGGAGCGCGCGAACACGACCGAGAGTCAGCGGCAGGGGATCACGGCGATGATGGATTCCATTGCCACCGACCTTCGCACGCAGGGCCCGAATGCATGGCTGCGATACTTCGACAGCAGTGCGGGGTTCTTCATGGCATCCGATGGAGTGATGGAATTCCCGAGCAACGATTCGGCGACCAAGGCGATGCACAACATCGCGGACATTCTCCGGCACGCCGACCTCACGTGGGGGGCGCTCAGAGTCGACTCGCTCACACCGTCGCTGGCGCAGGTCGCGGCACCCTTCCACGAGACGATGATCGACTCGGCCGGCAAGGAGTCGAAGATCTCGGGCTACTTCACCGGCCTGGCGCATAGAGGTGAGGACGGATGGAAGCTGCGGAACGCGCACTGGTCGATCGAGCACCCGGCAGCACCCCCTCCGCCGTCAAAGGCGACCAGGCCGCAGCGCTGAGCGACGGCGTCATCGCCATCGATCGGGAACGACCTCTTACTTCTCCAGCGCCTTCAGGAACGCCGGCCCGAGCACCTCGATCTGCCACCGCCGCAGGTCCGGCACCTCCGCGAGCTCCTCGAGCGTCTTCGGCTTCTTGCGCGCGATCGTCTCCAGCTTCTCGCGCGCGCACAGAAAACCCGGATCGAGCCCGAGCCGCTGCGCCGCCTCCTCGCGCGCGACACGCAGCGCGTTCACTCGGCTGTCGAAGTCCGCGTCGCGATCCCAACGCGGCGCGCGCGGGAATCTCGGGAGCTGATCCTCCGGTAACTCCATTCCCCGCCGCACCGCCGCCAGCATCTCCGCGCCCCTGCGTTCCGCGATCCCGCGCGGCACGCCCTTGATCGCCGCCAGCGCCTCGAGCGTCTGCGGCCGCTCCTTCGCCACTGCGAACAGCGCCTCGTTCCCCGCCACGCGAAAGGTCGCGCGATCGAGCTCGCGCGCGATCCCGTCGCGGAAGCGCACGAGCTCACGGAAGATCGCGAGCTCGCGCCGATCGAGATCGCGCGCGCCCTTGATGCGCATGTACCCCGTGTCCTCGCCATCCGGCTGTTCCCAGCGCGTGCCCTCCAGCCGCTCGAACTCCTCTTCCGCCCAGCTCCAACGTCCCGCGCTTTCCAGCTCACTCGCGAGACGGTCGCGCAGCTCGAGCAGGTACATCGTGTCCTGACTGGCGTAGTCGAGCATGTCTCGGGGCAGCGGGCGCATCGACCAGTCCGCGCGCTGATGCTTCTTGTCGAGCCTCAATCCGAATGAGCGCTCCAGCAGCGCCGCGAGCCCGAACGCGCGAATGCCGAGGAGCTGCGCCGCCACGCGCGTGTCGAACAGCCTGCGCGTGTTCCATCCATAATCCTGATGCAGCAACCGCAGGTCGTAGTCCGCGTCGTGAAAGACCTTCTCGATCCTGTCGCTCTCGAGGATGCGGCCGAGCGGTGCGGGCGTGCCGATCGCGAGCGGGTCGAGCACGGCGGTGAGATCACGCGTGCTCATTTGCAGCAGATAGATCCGGTCGACGAATCTGTGAAAGCTGGCGCCCTCGGTGTCCACGGCGACTGTAGCGCTCTGCTCCACCGAAGACAGAAAACGATCGGCGGCGGATGTGGTATCGATGTACAACGGCTCGTGCACGGTCAGCCCTGCGGACACGTCTCCTCGCTCTGCCAGGTCCATCGTCGTAAGCTCTCATCGGACGAGACGGAGCGCGAGGGGTTGCGTGCTCGATCGATCACCGTACAGCATGCGGCCCCTCCCTTGCGTTGACACGCGACCATGACGACTCCCGCGCACGACAATCCGAAGAGACGGAAGCATCACCCTCGCCCAGCGAGCGCGAGCTGGCGCAGCGCCGACATCCTTCGCGCCGCCGCGATCGTCGCAGGGCTGCTCATCTTTCTCAAGCTGCTCTGGGTGGCCAACGAGATCGTCATCGTCGCCTTCCTCGGCACACTCTTCGGTGTTGCGGTCGCCTCCGGCGTAGACAAGCTCGAGCGCTTCAAGGTACCGCGTGGAGTGGGGGCGGCGTTCATCGTGGTGAGCGTCTTGATGGTGTTGTACTCGCTCGGCTCGTTCGTCGCGCCAACGATCGCGCAGCAGGGGCACGAGCTCAGACAGCGCTTGCCCGATGCGGTCGAGCGCGCGGAGAAATGGCTCAACAGCAAGAATCCGTCGCTGATGTCATCGCTGCTCAGCAGCGACAGCACGCAGGCGCCGACCGATTCGACGAAGGCGCGTCCCGCCAGCCAGCCGGCGCCACAGGGACGCGCGGCTGCCGGTGCGCACGACACTACTTCCGCGGAGGATACCGCCAACAAGGTGCACGGCGGCCCGTCCACGGCGCTGCGCGAAAACATCGGGAAGCGGCTCGTCGGCTCCGCGCGCTACATCTTCCCATTTCTGACGTCTACGCTCGAGACGTTCGCGGGGCTGGTACTCATCCTGATGATGTCGGTCTACATCGGCGCCGATCCGATGACCTATCGGAACGGGCTCTTGCACCTTTTCCCGAAGCAAAAGCGCGAGCGCATGGGCGAGGTCATGACCGCGACGTCGACCATGCTTCGCAAGTGGCTCGTGACGCAGCTCATCGCGATGCTCGTCATCGGCGCGGCATCCACCATCGCGCTGCTCGCACTCGGCGTGAAGGCTCCGTTCGCGCTCGGCATCATCGCGGGGCTGCTCGAGTTCGTGCCGACGGTGGGGCCGATTCTGAGTGCGGTGCCCGCGATCGCCATGGGCTTCCTCGACTCACCCGAGAAGGCGCTGTACGTCGGGCTCACATACATGGGCATTCAGCAGCTCGAGAATCATCTGCTCATTCCCCTGCTCATGAAGGGGGGAATGGATCTGCCGCCCGTCCTCACGATCGTCACGCAGGCGCTGATGGCGCTGCTCTTCGGGTTCCTGGGCCTCATGATCGCGGTGCCGCTGCTCGCCGCGGTGATCGTGCCGGTCAAGATGCTGTACGTCGAGGACGCGCTCGGCGACGACATGATCGTGGAGGACAATGGGGAGGTCGAGCCCGCGAGTCCTCCGCTTCCCGACGGATAACTCGCCGCCGCGATATCTTCGCGTGTGAGCACACTTCCTCTCGTTCGCCGCTACCCCGCGCTCGCGCGCGTGCCGCACGTCGCGCTCGGCCATTTCCCGACTCCCGTGCAGCGGCTCGAGCTCGGGGGCGATCGGCTGGCGGGCGAGCTGTGGATCAAGCGCG
>DATGDQ010000349.1:0-8842 GCA_035310785.1 Gemmatimonadaceae bacterium
ACCATGTCGTTCACGACGACGGCACGATACGGAGCTGCCTGATGATCACCGTTCTTCGGGAGGGCCCCTCCCAATCCCGTCGCGATCGCGAGCAGCGAGTAGAACCATCCGCGCGTCTGATCCACGCCCTCCGCGATGAAATCCGCGGGGTAGCGCTTCTCGACCATCGCCCTGTTCTCGAATGGATAGTGCCACTGCGCAAACGGCATCGATCCCGAATCGAACCATGTGTCGACCACTTCCGGCACGCGCTTCATGGTGCCGGTACACTCCTTGTGATCACACGCGAACGTATACGCGTCGATGTACGGCTTGTGCGGGTCGAAGTCCTCCGGCAGCGGCTCGCCCGTTCGCTTCGCGAGAGCGGCGTAGCTTCCGATCGCCACCGCGTGCGCGCTGTCCGCATCGCACACCCAGATCGGCAGCGGCGTTCCCCAGTAGCGATCACGCGAGAGCGCCCAGTCGACGTTGTTCTCGAGCCACTCGCCGAATCGTCCCGAGCCCACCTCCGGTGGATGCCAGTCCACCAGGTGGTTGCGCTCCATCATGCGATTCTTGAACGAGGTCGTGCTCACGAACCATGATTCGCGCGCGTAGTACAGCAGTGGCGTGCCGCAACGCCAGCAATGCGGATACGAGTGCACGAGTGTGCCCGCCTTCCACAGCACGCCGCGATCTTCCAGCACGGCGATGATGGCCGGATCCGCCTTCTTCACGTGCAAGCCGCCCACGACCGGCAGCGAGTCGGGGAACTCGCCGCGTCCGTTCACCGGCTGCAGGAATGCGAGCGCGTGCCGCTTCCCCGCCTGGTAGTCGTCCGCTCCGAATGCGGGCGCCATGTGCACGACACCGGTGCCATCATCGCCGCTCACGAAATCCTCGACGACGATCACCTCGTGGTTCGTGCCCGCGGGATACGGCAGCCAGTCGAGCGGGCGCCGATACTTCAGCGTCGAGAGCTCTTCGCCCCTCCAGGTGCGCACCAGCTCCCAGCGGTCCTCGAAGTCCTCCCCGAGCACGGCGCGCACGCGTGACTCGGCGAGAATCACCGTCGACTCGTCGCGCCCGCGACGCGCGAGCTCGACGTACTGCATGGTCGGATGCACCGCGAGCGCGACGTTCGACACGAGCGTCCAGGGCGTGGTGGTCCACACGAGAATGCGCGCGCCGGTGGGCACGCCGTCCGGTGTCGTGAGCTCGAGCGCGATGTACACGCTCGGGTCCTGAACGTCCTGATAGCCCTGCGCCACCTCGTGGCTCGAGAGCGTCGTCTCGCAGCGCGGACAGTACGGCAGGATCTTGTGGCCGCGCACGAGCATTCTCGTGTCGTACAGCGTCGCGAGTGCCCACCACACGCTCTCCACGTAGTCGTTGGAGTACGTGATGTACGGGTCACTGTAGTCGAGCCAATAGCCGATGCGCGCGCTCAGCTGCTCCCACTCGCCCTTGTACTTCCACACGCTCTCGCGACAGAGCTTGTTGAAGGTCTCGACGCCGAGTGCCTCGATGTCGCGCTTGCCGCTGATGCCGAGCTGCTTCTCGATCTCGATCTCGACGGGCAGCCCATGCGTGTCCCAACCGGCCTTCCGCCCCACGTGGAAACCCTTCATCGCCCGGTGGCGGCAGAACAAATCCTTGATGGTGCGCGCGAATACGTGGTGGATGCCCGGGCGTCCGTTCGCCGTGGGCGGTCCCTCGAAGAACACGAACTCCTCATCGCCACGCGCGAGCGTCTGCGCCACGAGGTCCTCGGCCTCCCAGCGCGCGAGCATCTCCTGCTCCAGCGTGTCGGCGGCCAGCTCCGGCGAGAGCAGCGCGTAGCGCGCGGCTGGAGGCGCGGTCATACGCGCTCCAACACGCCGCGCACGAGCGCGGTGAGGTGCGGCTCCGCGCGCCCCGCCATCTCGACGATCTCCGCGAGCGTCACGGGCCTCAGTGCATCGGGCAGGCACTGATCGGTCATGATGGATAGTCCGAGCACGCGCATGCCTCCATGCACGGCCGCGATCACCTCGGGCACCGTCGACATGCCGACGACATCCGCGCCCATCGTGCGCAGCATGCGATACTCCGCACGCGTCTCGAGCGCCGGGCCCGAGATCGCGACGTAGACTCCCTCGCGCAACACGATCTTCCGTTCGCGGGCCACCTCTCGCGCGCACTCGCGCAGCTCCTCGTCGTAGGGCGCGGACATGTCGGGGAAACGCGGACCAAGTGCATCGTCGTTCGGGCCGATCAATGGATTCGTTCCCAGAAGGTTGATGTGATCCGCGATCAGCATGATCTCTCCCGCATTCCAGAGCGGGTGGAGCGTGCCACACGCGTTCGACACCACGAGCATGCGCGCGCCGAGCTCGCGAAGGACGCGCACCGGAAATGCGACCTGCTGTGCGGTGTAGCCCTCGTACAGGTGAAAGCGCCCCTGCATCGCGACCACGGTCTTCCCGCCGAGCGTACCGCACAGCAGCCGACCCGCGTGCGACTCGACGGTCGAGAGCGGAAAGCCCGGGATGTCCGCGTAGTCGATGGTGGCCTGCGTCTCGATCGCGCGGCCGAGCGCACCGAGCCCCGTGCCGAGGATGATGGCGACGTCGGGGACACGGTCGAAGCGGTCGCGCACGGCCTGCGCGGCGTGCGCAGCCTGCGCGCGCGTGTGCGCGACCTGCGCGGGTACGGCGAAGTGCGGAGGTGGATCGTCGAACCGATACGGCGTCATTCCTTGACGAGCGACTCCAGCCAGGCGGGGGTCTTCATGTGCGCGCGACTCTCCCCGTCGGCATCGTCGCTGGCCTTCGGCGCCGGGGGTGGAGGCGTGGGCAGTCCGCGCGCCGCACCCTCCGCTGCGGCGAGCTCCGCGAGCTGGCGCTCCGCGATCTGGCGCAGCTGGCCGATGAACGCGCGGCGCGACTTCTCGAGACCGGCGATGTCGGCTTCGAGCTGGCGTGTGTCGTTACGGATCGCATCGAGCTGCCGCTCGCCTTCCGCACGCGCCTCGCGCAGGATCAGCTGCGCCTCGCGCTCGGCCTGCTCGCGGATCTCCGAGCGAAGCTGCTGCGCGGAGACGAGTGCTTCGTTGAGCGCCTTGTCGCGCTCGCGAAAGGCGCGAAGCTGCTCGTGGAATCCGCGCGCCTTGGAGTCGAGCTCCTGATTCAGGCGCGTGAGCCGCTCCAGCTCTTCGGCCACCTGATTGCGGAAGTCCTCGACCTTCTTCTCATCGTATCCGCGAAAGGACTTGGCGCCGAAATCGTAGCGCCGGATGTCGAGCGGAGTGAGATGAAAGGATTCGTCGCTCATGTGCCTCTCTCTCCAAACAGGACGGTGCCGAGACGGATCATCGTTGCTCCCTCCTCGACGGCGATCTCGAAATCGTTGGACATGCCCATCGAAAGCTCGAACGCGGGATGCCCGGCACTCACCAACAGGTCGCGCGCCGCGCGCGCTCCCCGAAAGACATGACGCGTGGTACGCTCATCCGCATCCAGAGGCGCCATGGTCATCACTCCGGTAATGCGAAGCCCCGACCGAGTGATGAGCCGTTCGGATTCGGCCGGGATCTCCTCCGGTGCGAACCCGCCCTTCGATTCCTCCCCAACCACGTTCACCTGCACGAGCGCGTCGACGCTGCGTTTGCGGGCGAGCCCGAATGCACTCACCGCATCCGCGATCGACGCGCGATCGATCGAGTGCACCAGCACGAAGTGGTCGAGCTCGCGCACCTTGTTGCGCTGCAGATGGCCGATGAGGTGCCATCGGACCGGCACATCCACCAAGGCCATCTTACCGAGCGCTTCCTGAACCTTGTTTTCGCCGACGTTCGCGACGCCCGCTTCCCACGCCGCGCGCACCGCGTCCGGACCGTGCGTTTTCGTGACCGCGATCAGCGTGACCCGCTGTCCATGTCCTCCGCGCGCCACCGCCGCCGCCACCCGATCACCCACCTCCGCGAGCCGCGCGCCGAGGTCTTGAAATGACATAAGCTATGAATTTACCGCAGCTTACACACTGAATCAAGAGATGCCGGAGCCATCACGCGGCGCGCGACAGCGATGTATTGCGACGGGCATCGGAGGTAGGCCAGAAAAGTCTCCGGCGCCGGATCCACACCCGAATCGTACGCCCCGTCCGGAAAGGACGAGAGTGTGCCCATGACGTTGCTGGACGTGTCCACGCTCGGCGCATCCGCCCCCAGCGAGATGGCACCGGGCGCCTGGGAACGCTCGACGAGCACGAGGCCGCGCGCCACGCTCACGTCGCCGAGCGCGTGTCGGTAGGATGACTCCAGCATGAGCGACGCGGCCACGGGCCGGTGGTGCGCCCGCGCGGCTTCCGCAACGGCGCCGAGCATCGCGACGACGCCCCGGTTGGATTGCACGTCGTTGCTCGACACGAGCCCCGTGCGACGCGCGAGCTGCGAGCGATACCATTCCGTCGCGAGCAGGGGCGCCACGACCACCGCCACGTCGGGACGCAGCCCTTCCACCGCCTGGCCGTACCAGGCCGGGAAGGTGTCGTTGTCACCTCCGGTCACGAGCACGGCGTGCGGAGGCGCGGAGCGCAGCAGGTCGCGCGCGACCGCCGGCCCGATCGCTCGCTCGGGAAATGCGCGCCGGTTCGCGGCGGATGCGTTGAGCACCAGCGGCAGCGCAGCGGCCAGGACCCCGATCGGAACCCATTGGGCACCCACGCGCCGCGCGAGCGCGATCGCGCCGATCCCCGCCCATGCCCCCCACACCCAGAAGGCGAGCACGAAGAAATAGTCGCGATCGCGCACCTCGTGTGGGGCGCTGTCGGGGAGCACGCCCCAGCCGAACGACGCGCCGGCCTTGAAGTTCAGGTAGACGATCAGCCCCGCGCTCGCGCACGCGAACAGAACGAGCAGCGCTCGCCAGCTACGCGAATGCAGACGACGATGCTGGATGCTTCCGAGCACGCCGAGGCCCGCGAACGCCAGCGTGATCGGCGTCCGCGCTGCCGATGGCGCAACGCTGTTCGAGAGCCCGAGTGCGACCTGCCAATCGGCGTATTCGAACCAGTTGGCCACCTGCGCCCAGAGCGGCGCCTGCCGCGGCCACACGCCGCCGGCTCCGTATTGCCGCCGGCCCACCGACTCCCAGAGCGAGCGGAGGCGAGAGGGGTCGCCTTCGTTCAGCCACGGATCGAATCGCGCGCGCACCACGAGCACGCCGAGCGCAGAGATCGCGAGCAGCGCGCAGCCGATCGTCGCGAGCGATTCTGCGCTCCGGCGGGAGCGCCGCGCGGCGAGCACCACCATCGCGAGCACGCACGCCCCGCTCGCCGCCACTGGCACGCTCGCCAGCCCGATTCCCGCGGCGAAGAGCAGTACCGCCACGAGCTGCGCGCCCGAGAGCCAGTCTACCGACCCGTCTTCGTGCTCCGACACGAGCAGCACGGCGGCCGGTGCCGCCACCAGCGCGCTCAGATGCAGCGGCACCGCGAGCGCGAGCGCGTACGCCGTCGCGAGTCGCCAACGCGCGGCTCCCGTCGCGCCCGCGCGCTCCGCCGCGAGCAGCATCAGCATCACGAGCAAGAGCACGCTCGCATAGACCTCGGTCTCGGTCGCGCTCGACCAGACGGTGAACATGCCGCCCGCGCAGAGCGCGCCGGCCAGCCCCATCGCACTCGATCGCGTGACCCGAGCGAGGAACGCCGCCAGCACGCCTCCCGCCGCCGCCGTGCATACCGCCGAGAACAGATTGGTCGCGAGCGCGGTATCGGCGATTGGGAGCGCGAGTGTCCACGCGCGCGCGAGCGCCACGTACAAGGGTGTTCCGGGCTGGTGGGGAATTCCGAACGTCCGCACCGCGGCGATGAACTCTCCCGCGTCCCACAACGTCAACCCGGGCGCGAGCGTCGCGACGTAGGCGGCGAGCAGCACGGCCGCCGCGCCCAGCGAGATCCTCCCGAGCGACAGCGCGTTCGTGGAGCTCAGCCCGGAACTTCCAGCAGCGGATGCTCGGAGGTCGCGCGCGGAGCTCCACCGGCGATGATGTCGCGCAGCTGCACGGCGGTGAGACCTCGCACGAGCCGCCCATCCTGCGCCACGGAGATCTGCGCCGTCTCCTCGCTCACCACGATGACGAGCGCATCGCTCTCCTCGGAGAGTCCGAGTGCAGCGCGATGGCGCGTGCCGAGCTTGCGGTCGAGGTTCTGCGACTGCGTGAGTGGCAGAATGCAGCCCGCGCCGACGATCGTGTCGCCACGTATGATCACGGCGCCATCGTGCAGCGGCGAGTACGGAGTGAAGATGGTCGCGAGCAGATCCGCGCTCACCTTCGCCTGCATCTCCTTTCCGCTCTGGACGTAATCGCCCAGCGCGATCTCACGCTCGAGCGCGATGATGCATCCGATCCCCGAACGGCTGAGCCGCTCCACGGCGTCCGCGACCTCCTCCGCCACTTCGCTCACTTCCATGCGGCGGAAGAAGCGAGTCACGCGCGACTGTCCGAGATGTGCGAGCGCCGCGCGGAGCTCGGGCTGGAAGATCACGAGCGCCGCGAAGGCACCGTAGGTGAACACGATGCCCAGGAGATACGTGATCATGGTGAACTTGAACACCCAGGCCAGCGCATAGGTGAAGACGAGTACCACGATGCCGATCAGCATCTGCACCGCGCGCGTGCCGTGCAACAGCAGCAACAGCCGGTACACACCGTACGCCACGACGACGATCTCGATCGCGTCGCGCCAGCCGAAGGTGAGAAAGCGAAGCTGTTCGAACATGATTATCCGTGTCCCCCGCCCAGAATGCTCCACGCCATGTCGAGTGCGCGCCGCGCCCGGTCGACATCGTGCACACGAAAGATGCGTGCTCCGCCGGCTAATGCGAGCACGTTCGCCGCGATCGTGCCATCGACGCGGTCTTCGAGATTCGCCGCACCGCTGTTCTCGCCGATGAACCGCTTGCGCGACACGCCCACCGCGACCGGCAGGCCGAGCTCCGCGAAGCGAGGCAGCTCGCGCAGCACCGCCAGCGAGTGCTCGCTCCGTTTCGCGAAGCCCACGCCAGGGTCGATCGCGATCCGCTCGCGCGCGACGCCCGCCGCACGCGCCCACTCCACCCGCGCGCCGAGCTCCGCGATGATCTCACCCACCACATCGTCTCCGTATCCCGCCTCGGCGTACGTGGCCATGGTCTCGACGGTGCCGCGCGAGTGCATGAGGATCACTCCGGCGGCCGCCGTCGCGCAGACGTCCGCCATGGCGGGATCCAGGCGAAAGCCCGACACATCGTTGATCACTTCGGCACCGTGCTCGAGCGCCTCCCGTGCGACGGTGCTCTTGACGGTGTCCACCGAGAGCGGAACCTCGGGATCACTGGCTCGCAGCGCATCGAGCACCGGGATCACACGCGCCAGCTCCTCGTCTGCACCCACGGCCGTGGCGCCCTGCGGCCGCGTCGACTCGCCGCCCACATCCAGGATGTCCGCGCCCTGAGAGACGAGCAACCGTCCATGCGCCGCGGCGGCCGCGGCAGAAAAAAACTTACCCCCGTCGCTGAAGCTGTCGGGGGTAACGTTGATGATCCCCATGATGAGGGGTCGATTCAGTTGCAGCGTGCGTGTCGCGAGCCGCCACTCCGCTGCGCTCACGCGTGCACGGGCCGAGCGGCGGAGGTCACGCCGGCGCGACCTCCGGACCGCCCAGGAGCCCTGGACGTGCGGGCTTCGGCTGCACGACGACGCCCGGCGCAACCGGCACCGGTACCGGTGTCGACCCGGTCTTGCGCGGCGGCAGCACCTGTCCGCGCACGAGCAGCTCGGCATCCTCCGCCGTGAGCGTCTCGCGCTCGAGCAGCGCCTCGGCCATACGCTCGAGCAGATCGCGGTTGTCGATCAGCGTCTGCTTCGCGCGTCCGTACGAGTCGTTGAGCAGTCGCGTCACTTCCGCGTCCACCAGCTGCGCGGTGCGCTCCGACACCTCGCGATGCCGCGAGAGCTCGCGGCCGAGGAAGACTTCCTGCTCGTTGTCGCCCACGAGCACCGGACCGATCGCGTCAGACAGCCCCCACTGCGAGACGTAGCGCCGCGCGAGCGACGTCGCCTTCTGGATGTCGTTCGATGCGCCCGTCGTCACCTTGTCGCGGCCGAACACCAGCTCCTCGGCGACCCGCCCGCCGTACGTCATGACGAGCATCGCCTCGAGCTGCTGGCGCGTGATCGAATAGCGATCTTCCACCGGCAGCGTGAACGCGAGGCCGAGCGCGCGCCCGCGTGGCACGATCGTGACCTTGTGCAGCGGATCGCAGCCAGGCGTCTTGATCGCACAGACCGCGTGACCCGCCTCATGATACGCCGTGTTCCGCTTCTCGGCGTCCTTCATCACCATCGACTTGCGCTCGGCTCCGAGCATGACCTTGTCCTTCGCCTCTTCGAGATCGGCGAGATAGACCTTGTCGGCGCTGCGCCGCGCGGCGAGCAGCGCGGCCTCGTTGACGAGATTCGCGAGATCGGCGCCGGACATGCCGGGCGTTCCGCGCGCGATCACCGTCACATCGACATCGTCGGCCACCGGCACCTTGCGCAGGTGCACGCGAAGGATCTCCTCGCGCCCGCGCAGGTCCGGCAGATCGACGACGACCTGGCGATCGAAGCGGCCGGGGCGCAGCAGCGCAGGATCGAGCACGTCCGGTCGGTTCGTCGCGGCAATGAGGATCACGCCCTCGTTCGACTCGAAGCCGTCCATCTCGACGAGCAGCTGATTGAGTGTCTGCTCACGCTCGTCGTGCCCTCCGCCCAATCCGGCGCCGCGATGGCGCCCAACCGCATCGATCTCGTCGATGAAAATGATGCAGGGCGCGTGCGCCTTTCCCTGCTCGAACAGA
>DATGDQ010000350.1:0-1902 GCA_035310785.1 Gemmatimonadaceae bacterium
ATCGCCGGAAGAATGAGCGTCTTCCACCGTCGCCATCCCGTGACGCGATACGTCGCGGCGACTTCGCGCAGATCGGAGGGGATGGCCATGGCGCCCGCGATCACGTTGAACAGCAGATACCACTGCGTGCCGAGCAGCATGAGGGCGACGGCCGCGATGTTGAGCCCGCCCGGAAGCGCGAGCAGCGCGAGCAGCAGAACGGGGAAGACGGCCGTCGCCGGAACCGATGCGGTGATCTGCACCAGCGGCTGCGCGCGTCTCGCCCAGCGCGGGTTGGTGCCGATCGCGACGCCGACGGGAATCGTCCACGCCGCCGCCAGCACGAGCGCGAGCGTCGTACGGAGGAATGTCGCTCCGGCGCTCACGCCGATGAGCCGCCATTCACTGCGCGGCATACCGGCCAGCGCACCTGCCGCAGCTGCGGCTCCCCAGATCACGAGCGCTAGTAGTAGAAGCATCGCCGTCCACCGCACCAGGCGCGCGCGCAGATCCGCTCTTCGCATCTTCGGACGTGGCTCGGCTATGCCGGCCGATCCGAGCGAGCGGTCGAGCATGCGCCCGAGCGGACGTGTTACGCGAGCGCTCAGCCACTCGAGCATCGCCGACCCGCGCAGCGCATCGAGCAGGCGCGAACTTGGAGTCTCGCCACCGGATTGCTCGAGCTTGAAGCGATCGGACCATGCGACGAGCGGACGCCAGATGACCTGATCGAGCAGGATGATGACGAAGATCAGCGTCGCGAGACCGAGAACCAGCGCACGCGTGTCGCCCGCGTCAGCCGCCGCGGCGAGATACGAGCCAAGACCCGGGAGTCGTAAATTGCTGGAGCCGAGTGTGAACTGCTCCGATGCCATGAGAAAGAACCAGCCGCCGGCCCAGCTCATCATGCTGTTCGCGATGAGCGAGATCGCGCCGAACGGCAGCTCCAATCGCGTGAATCGGCGCCAGAATCCAAGCCGGTACACGACGGCAGCCTCGCTCAGCTCGCGCGGGATCGTGAGCAGGGACTGATGAAAGCTGAAGGCGAGATTCCACGCCTGGCTTGTGAAGATGAGAATGATCGCGGCGATCTCGAGTCCCAGCGTGCGCCCGGGAAAAAGTGCGGCCAGACCGAGCACGACGCCGGGCATAAACGAAAGAATCGGCACGCTCTGCAGTATGTCCAGCAGCGGAAGCATCAGCCGCTCCGCCGCACGGCTTCCCGCGGCGATGCGGGCATACGCGATGCTGAATGCGAGCGAGAGCACGTACGCGATCGCCATGCGAAGCGTGGACAGGCCCGCGTAGTATGGGAGCAGGCGAGCGGAAAGATCGACGTGCACGTCGGGCGACAGCGGGGCGCGCCACTCGGCGGCCGCTCGCATGATCCCGTACGCCACCGCTGCGACGACGCACAGCATGAGCGCGTCGACCCAGCGTGGCGTCGGGGGCGCGCGCGGTGGCTCGGCTGCCTGCCCGCTGGTGCCGGGCGCCCGCACGGGTATGATCGGTTGTGCCATGGCGCGCGTGGAGTGGGAGCGAAGCTGGCAGTGGCGCGGAGGACAGGTCGTTCCACGCGCGCTCCACAAGTTACCAACGCGATGCACGCGATCGGAGGTGGAAGTGATGCGTAGGGCGCGATTTGGGTGTCACAACTCGCCGGGCGCATCCGATCTTTCAGGCGCTCAGTCGCGACGCTCGCAGCACCGTCGCAGCAGGGCACCTCCGCGGCCAACCCTGCGCGCCGCTTCCGGTTACCCTGTGCGCTCTTGGGCGTCGTCAAGGGTAGCCCAGCGGCTCGGCCGCAGGTCCTCGCCTGGCCCTCTCGTTGGGCAGGCGGCCATGTCCTGCGAGTGGGTTTCTTCCCTTGTGAACACAGGATCGTTTACACATGCGCAACGTACCGTTCCGTCGTGGCGGTTT
>DATGDQ010000351.1:0-7178 GCA_035310785.1 Gemmatimonadaceae bacterium
GGTGATGCGTGCGGCGTCGGAGTGCTGGATCTCGTCGACGCTTGCGGGCGAGACGAGTGCGCTCGCGGCCGCGAGCGCCGTGCTCGACTGGCACGAGAAGGCGGAGGTGTGTGAAGGATTGTGGGCGGCGGGAGAGGAGATGATGCAGGGTGTGCAGCGCGCGATCACCGCCTCTGGCGTGAGCGGGGTATCGGTGCGCGGCATTCCGCCGATGTGGCTTCTGGACTTCGAGGACGAGGATCAACGCACGCGCTTCGGCGAGCTCGCGGTGGAGGCTGGCGTGCTGTTCAAGCGCGGCGCGTATAACTACGCCTCGCTCGCGCACGAGGAGTCGGATGTCGGCGCCATCGAGAGCGCGGCGAGCGAAGCGCTCGTCTCGCTGCGCGAGGAGCTTGCGGGTGACTGACGAAGGATCCCAGCCGCTCGCCGGGCGCACTCCTCTCGTCGATGTGCATGCGCATTTCTATCATCCGGCATCGGGTCGCGGCGATTGGGAGCGGGTGAATGCGGCGCGGCTTCGCGCGGGCGAGCGCATCGGCATCCGCGCCCTGATCGCCTCGATCATCGGAAGCTGGGGCCATACCTCGCCCACCTATTTCCCGTCGCCGGCCGATGTCACCGCCGGCAACGATGCGATGCTCGCGCTTTCGGAACTGCATCCCGAGCGCATCCGCTGCTACGTCACCGTCAATCCCAACGACACCGTGCACGCGCGCGAGGAGATTGCGCGCTGTGTCGAGCGTGGCGCGGTGGGGATCAAGCTGGCCGCGAGCCGCCGGGCAGACGATGCGCTGCTCGATCCCATCGCCGACGAGGCCGCGCGACGTGGGTTACCGGTGCTGCAGCACATCTGGCAGCACCGCACGCGCGAGTGGCCCGGCCAGGAAATCTCGGACGGGGCCGATCTCGGGGCGCTCGCGAAGCGCCATCCGCGAGCGTCGTTCATCCTGGCGCACATCGGCGGTGGCGGCGACTGGGCGCACAGCTGCGCGGCGGTCCGCGAGATCACGAACGTCTACATCGATCTCTCGGGCAGCGGTGTCGATCGCGGCATGCTGGATCTCGCCTACGCGTCCGTGGGCGCATCGCGTCTGCTGTGGGGATGCGACATCACGATGGAAACGGGACTCGCGAAGCTGCGCGCGCTCGAAGCGGTAGGGCTTGGCGAAGACGAGCTCGCGGAGATCCGGTGGCGAAACGCCGCGCGCATCTTCCCGCACAACGCCCTTCCCGGCATCCCAACGAGCGGCGTCGCGGCTCGGCGCACCGACGCGCACGTGCGCGTGTCTCAATGATCGACGTCAACTGCTTCATCGGCGGATTCCCGTTTCGCGAGCTGCCGCACCCGGATCCCGACGTCCTCGTGCGCGTTCTCGCGCGCGAGGGACTCGCGGGCGCATGGGTTGGCCATCTTCCCACCGCGTTTCATCGCGACGTCACCGCCGGGAACGAGGCACTGTTCGAGGCGCTCGAGCCGCATCGCACAGTGCTCCAGCCGGTGCCCGCGATTCGTCCGGACTGGCCTCACTGGCAGCTCGCGCTCGCGAAGGCGCACGCGGACGGAGCGCGGGGCATTCGTGCCTACCCGATGCAGTGGGGCATGGGAGCGCACGATGCGCGTCTTGCGGCGCTCGCCGGCGCCTGCGGCGAGATCGGCCTTCCGCTCGTGCTCACGACCCGCTTCGAGGACGTGCGCCAGCGAAGCGCGCTCGATGTCTCGCCCGACCTGAGTGGTGCGCACATCCGCGCACTCGTGCGCGCCGATCCGAACGTGCACGTCGTGGTTACGTGCGCGGGGCGCGCGCTCATCGAGGAGTCGCACTGGGGACTCACCCCCGACGAGCGGGCGCGCCTGTCGTGGGACATCTCGTGGATCTGGGGCCCTCCCGAGGACGATCTCGCGCACTTGGTGCAGACGCTCGGCGCCGACCACTTTCGTTTCGGGAGCGCGTGGCCGCTGCGTCTCATGCAGTCTCCGATTGCGAACATCGAGCTGCTGCCGGATACACTGCGATCGAGCGTGGTGGCGCAGCTCGGGTCATGGCTGACGTAAGGGGAGTGAAATCATCGACTAATCGCTGTCGGGGCCGCTACTTGCGCGCATCGGGGCTCATGTGCAGATTCCCGCTTCGCTTGCGCTGCTTGTGAACGATTTCACAAGCAGCGCCCCCTGAATAACGGCTTCCGTGGCGCGATGACGATTCGGAGCAAGTGGACGCTGGTGCCGGGGTTCGTTGTGCTGACGTCCATCGCAGCCATCGTGTCCGCGTACACCGGCGCTCAACAACAGCAGCCGACGACCCCCGCCCCCACGTCCGATGGCGGCGCCACTCGACCCTCCGCTCGCGCAACGAACAAGGCTCCCGACACCGTCATCGTCAACCGCGGCGAGTGGGGCTACTGGGGCGGCTCGACACCACAGGGCCGCGCACCAATTCAGCCGATCGCGTTTCCGCATCCACGCCACGTGCAGACGCTTGGCATGAACTGCCTTTATTGTCACTTCTCGGCGAACAAGGCGATGGATCCGGGACTTCCCGCCGTCAACACGTGCATGGGGTGCCACGCGGTCGTCACCGCGCAGCGCCCCGCGCTGGACGGACTCCCCGCACGCACGAGCGAGGGAATTCAGAAGCTCACCACCTACTGGAAGAACAAGCAGCCGATTCCCTGGGTGCGTGTGCACAAGGTGCCCGACTACGTGCAGTTCCCGCACATGCGTCACGTCAGCGCCGGCGTCACCTGCCAGACCTGTCACGGTCAGGTGCAGCAGATGACGCGAGTCTATCAGTATGCTCCGCTCAACATGGGGTGGTGCATCAATTGTCACATCGGCAACGTGAATCCCGCGTGGAAAGCCCGCTACGATTGCAGCACGTGTCACTACTAGGAATCGCGAATGAGTGAACGCTCCACGCCCGTCAGCGAGAAGAAGGCAGGGACGAGTCGCCGCACCTTTCTCAAGGTGCTCGGCGCCGCGAGCGCGACGACTGCGGTCGCCGCCTGCAGCTCCAACACCGGCGAAGAGCTCATTCCGTATCTCGTGCATCCCGATGAGACGGTTCCCGGAGTCTCGAACTACTACGCGTCGACCTGCCGCGAGTGCGCAACCGGATGCGGTGTGCTGCTCGAATCCCGTGACGGGCGCACGTTCAAGGTGGAGGGGAATCCCGAGCATCCGCTGAATCGCGGCGCGCTCTGCTCACGCGGGCAGGCGGCGGTGCAGGGGCTCTACAATCCGGATCGCTACCAGCAGCCCATGCTCCGCAAGAACGGCAGACTGTCGCCGATCACGTGGACGCAGGCGATGACGGTGCTCACACAGCAGGTCGCGGGCGTGCAGAGCGCGGGAAAAGCCGCGGCCGCAGTGTTCATCAATCAGCACGAGACCGGAAGCTTTCCGGAGTTTCTCGATTCCTGGCTCGCCGGCTTCGGCATGCCGGCGCACCTGAGCTACGCGGCGCTCGCCGATGGTGCCACCATCGCGGCGAACCGGCAGAGCTTCGGAGTGGCGTGGCCGTGGCTGGACTTCACGGCGGCGAAGACGATCGTGTCGTTCGGCGCCGACTTTCTCGAGACCTGGGGCGCGAGCGTCCCGCAGCAGCTGTCGTTCGCGGATGCTCGCGCGAAGGGTGTCGACGCGCCGAGGTTCGTCTACGTTGGCCCGCGTCGTTCGCTCACGGGCATGAACGCCGACCAGTGGATCGCATGCAAGCCGGGCTCCGAGCTCGCCATTGCGAATGCGCTGGGCGGCACGAGCTCCATCGCGGACGCCGCGCAGGCCGCCGATGTCCCCGTCGCGGCTCTGCAGGCACTCTCGACCTCACTCGCCGGCGCACCGAGCCTCTTGCTCGCGGGTGGGAGCATGGAGCTCGCGCTCGCGGTGAATGCGCTCAATCAGAAGCTCGGGAATGTCGGGCGATCGGTGCTTCCCGCGCGGGCGATCGAGAGCTTCGAGGGAATGGCGACGGATGCCGAGATCACGGATGCGATCGAGCGGATGCGGGCGGGGCAGGTGCCCCTGCTGTTCGTGCGCGGCGTGAATCCGGTGTTCACGAGTCCGAAGAGCGCCAAGGTTGCCGATGCGTTGGCGAAGGTCGCCTTCAAGGTCTCCTTCTCGAGCTACCCCGACGAGACATCGGAGCTCTGCGATCTCGTGCTCCCCGATCATCACGCGATCGAATCGTGGGGCGATGCACGCCCCATGTCCGGCGTGATCTCGTTGCAGCAGCCCGGCATGGATCCGGTGTACGACACGCGTGCCACGGCCGACGTGCTGCTCGCGGCAGCGAAAGGCAATTCGAAGCTCGCGGGCACGCATTCGGCCGCGAGCTACCGTGAGTATCTGCGCGTACGCTATCCCGGTGGTACAACAGCGTTTACGGCGGCTCTGATAAAGGGCATTGGCAACGGCGCTCCGGCCGGCCAGCGGGCGTCGCGGGCCGCCGCGCCCACTACTCGCGCAGCCGCCAACATCGCCAGCACGTCCGGCGATTTCTTTCTCGTCGTCTACCCGTCACCGCTGCTCGAAGATGGCAGCGGCGCGAACAAGCCGTGGCTGCAGGAGATTCCGGATCCCGTCACCAAGGTGTGCTGGCAGACCGTCGTCGAAGTCGGCTCGTCGGCGGCGGCACGCCTCGCCATCGATTCGGGCGATGTGCTCCGAGTGGAGACCGCGGCGGGCGCGATCACCGCGCCCGCATACGTGTACCCCGGCCTTCGCGGCGATACGATCGCGATCGCCTTCGGGCGCGGGCACACCGCGTATGGCCGCTACGCGCAGAACGTCGGCGTGAATCCGGGCGACCTGCTGCCGGTGGCGTTCGACGCGCGCTCGGGCGCGCTGGCGTGGACGTCGACCAAGGCCAAGGTCACGAAGACCGGCGACTTCGTTCCGCTGGTGAGCACGGAAGGATCTGCGCGACAGCACGGACGCGGGGTCGCACAGGCGATCGATGCGCGAGAGCTGGGCACCACGCAGCCGGCAGAGGTGCCGGTGTCGCCGATGAAGGGGCGGGAGGAGGCCGAGGAGCACATGCCCGGCGATGCGTCGCACGAATTCCTTCCGGGATTGCGCGCGCCCGTCGCGCAGGATGCTCAGGGCGCGCTGCCGAGCGACGACAACATGAAGGGCATGTACGATCCGAATCACTGGAGCGGGATGGCCAAGCGCCGGTGGGCGATGACCATCGATCTTGCCCGGTGCACCGGGTGCTCGGCGTGTGTCACCGCGTGCTACGCGGAGAACAACATCCCGACGGTGGGCGCGCGTCACCAGTCGACCGTCTCCCCGGGAGCCGACGATCAGGCGGGGGCGAACATCCTTCGCGGCCGCGAGATGGCGTGGATCAGGCTCGAGCGCTTCTACGAGGGCGGTGAGACGCTCGACGAGAGCTTCGAGACGCGCTTCGTGCCGATGCTGTGTCAGCACTGCGGCAACGCGCCGTGCGAGCCCGTGTGTCCCGTGTATGCGACCTATCACTCGCCGGACGGGCTCAATGTGCAGGTCTACAATCGTTGCGTGGGCACGCGCTACTGCTCGAACAACTGTCCCTACAAGGTTCGCTACTTCAACTGGTTCGGGTACGGCGAGCCCGCTCGTCCGCAGTATGCGTGGCCCGAGCGCATGAACTGGCAGCTGAATCCGGACGTCACGGTGCGCGGCAAGGGCGTGATGGAGAAGTGCACGTTCTGCGTGCAACGCATTCGCGAGAGCGAGCACCGCGCGAAGCTCGAGGGCCGCGCGCTGCAGGCGGACGAGTTCACGACGTCGTGCGCGCAGGCGTGTCCGTCGAACGCAATCACCTTCGGCGACGCGGCCGATTCGGCGTGGTCGGTCACCAAGTTGATCGCGGACCGACGCGGCTATCACGTGTTCGAGGAGCTCAACACGTTCACAGCGGTGGTGTACTTGAAGAAGATCAATCACTCGGCGCCCTCGGCGCCGGCGGGGCAGTGAGCCGATGACCACGATGGCTCCGGATCGACTCGAGCTGCGGCCGGACAACACGGCCACCGCAGATGTCCAGTTGCCGTCCGTCAAGAGCTACACGCAGGCGACGGACGAGATCATCGATACGCTGCGCGTCACGAAGGCGTGGTTCCTGGGACTCGGAATCGCGGTGACCTGTCTGCTGATCGGGGCGACGGCCTGGTTCTACCAGATCTACATGGGACTCGGTGTCGCGGGATATCGGCCGCCGGTGATGTGGGGTGTCTACATCATCACCTTCGTGTTCTGGGTCGGTATCGGCCACGCGGGCACGCTGATCTCCGCGATTCTCTACCTCTTCCGTGCGGGATTTCGAACGACGATCTACCGCTGCGCGGAGGCGATGACGGTGTTCGCGGTGATGACCGCTGGACTGTTTCCCATTCTGCACCTCGGGCGGCCGTGGAAGTTCTTCTGGCTGATTCCATATCCGAACTGGCGTCTCATCTGGCCGCAGTTCAAGAGCCCGCTCGTGTGGGACGTCTTCGCGATCCTCACGTATCTGACCGTCTCCGCCACCTTCCTCTTCATCGGATTGATCCCCGACCTCGCGGTGCTGCGCGATCGTGAGACGAATCCGTTTCGGAAGCGCATCTACGGTGTACTTTCGTTCGGTTGGCGAAACTCGGATCGCGAATGGAGACACTTTGCGCGCGCGTATCTCTTTCTCGCCGCGTTCTCGACGCCGCTCGTGCTCTCGGTGCACTCCGTCGTCTCGTTCGACTTCGCCATGGCCAATCTTCCCGGTTGGCACACGACGATCTTCCCGCCGTACTTCGTCGCCGGAGCGATCTTCTCGGGCATCGGCATGGTGTTCACCATCATCATCCCGATCCGCCGCTGGTTCAAGCTCAAGCACTACGTGACGCTGAACGTGCTCGATGCGGCTGCGAAGCTCTGTCTCTTCACGTCGCTCGTGGTCGGCTGCGCGTATCTCACCGAGTTCTTCATCGCATGGTACAGCGGAAGCGAAGTCGAGCAGTCGTATTTCTGGAATCGCGTCTTCGGCCAGTGGTGGTGGGCCGCGTGGATCATGCTGACGTGCAACGCGATCCTTCCGATGCTGCTCTTCTCGCAGCGGCTTCGTCGCAACACCACGTTCCTCTTCACGCTCTCGATCTTCATCAATCTCGGGATGTGGTACGAGCGGTTCGTGATCATCATCCCGTCCATGTCGCACGAGTTC
>DATGDQ010000352.1:0-6877 GCA_035310785.1 Gemmatimonadaceae bacterium
ATATTCGCCCACGTACATCGATTGGGCGATCCTGCTCGGGAGCTTCGGCTGGTTCTCGATGTGGTTTCTGCTCTTCGTGAAGCAGCTACCGGTGCTCGCGATCGCCGAAGTGAAGGAGATCGTGCCTCCGAAGTTGCGGCATGCGCACGTCGAGCGAGACCCGGAGGGCCACTCGATCGCGCCGGGAATCATCGGCTCATACGAGGTGCGCTGATGCGAGGAATCGTCGCGGTCTTCTCGGAGCTCGACACCACGGTGGAGGCGATCGCGGAGCTGAAGAAGCTTCGCGTGGGCGACGTGACCGTCTACTCACCGACGCCGCGGCACGAGCTCGACGACGTGCTCAAGCACGGGCCGAGTGTCGTGCGCGTGTACACGCTGATCGGGGCACTGCTCGGCGTCACCTTCGGCTACTGGATTCCGATCTGGATCTCGGACTATTGGCCGCTCGTCACGGGCGGAAAGCCGATCGCCTCGTGGGTGCCGTACACGATCATCGGCTTCGAGGTGATGGTGCTCATCGGCTCTCTCGCCACGGTGGCAGGGCTGTTCGTGATGGCGCGGATCCCGCGCATCACGCAGACCGTCGGCTACGATCCCCGGTTCAGCGACGGCAGCTTCGGGATCTGGGTGGAATGCCGGCCCGATGAGCAGGAGACCGTGCGACGCGTGCTGCAGTCGAAGGGAGCCGAGGAGGTGCGGGGTGATCGGTAAGTCCTTCGCGCGGCCGCTGCTCGTCCTCTCGATCGTGACGTCTCTGGGCGCCTGCAAGCAGGTCTCGAACGTGTTCTCCGACTTCCGCGACCAGCCTCGCATCGAGCCCTGGGAGGCCGAGTACGCGGGGAACGACACGACGCCGTTTCGTCCGGGCGAGAGCGACAGCACGTTCGTGGCGTATTCGGTGCCGATCACCGGGAACACGGTGCCGGGCTATGTGGTGTCGTACAACGGCAGCATGACGTCGGGGCCGGGCGCGGCTCCCAATCCGGCGGTGATCGATTCCATGGCGAGTATTTCGAATCCACACCAGCCGAACGCGCGGTCGCTCGACAACGGACGGAAGCACTATCAGATCAATTGCGCCGTCTGCCACGGCGTGGCAGGAATGGGCAACGGTCCGGCGGTGCGCTTCGGCGTGCCTGCGCCGAACCTGCTCACTCCCATCACGAAGGGCCGCACCGATGGCTATCTCTACGGAATGATTCGCAATGGTCGCGGACTGATGCCGAACTACGTTCGCATCGAGGACGCGGATCGTTGGGATGTCGTGAACTACGTGCGCGCGCTGCAGGGATCGATTCCGGGTGTACAGGCGGATACATCGCCGGCGGGGTATCCGGGAGAGAATGGGCAGATGGTACCTGGAGTGACGCGCACCGCGCCGACGCGAGCGGCGCCCTACCGCGTGAAGGACATGGACGATCGCGCGCTGGATCCGGCCGCCACGCCAACCGCCACGCCGGCAGGAGCAGCGGCACCCACACCGCCCGCGACGCCGGCAGTCAAGCCAACGACGGAGCAGCACCAGTGAGCGCGCACGACACGACGTTACCGTCACGCGACGAGATCAATCGCGCCACCGAGCGTCCGATCCCGCGTGCACTCTTCGTTGCGGCGCTCGCGCTCGCCCTCATCGGTGCGCTCGTGTTCATACTCGGCGCGCTCACCGATTCCGGACGCGACCGCGTCTGGCAGGCGTATCACGTCAACTGGATCTACTTCGCCACGATCTCGCAGGCGGGAGTCATTTTCGTGGCGGTGCAGCGCATCACCACGGCCCGTTGGTCGCGTCCGATCGTTCGATTCCTCGAGGGATACGTCGCCTTCCTGCCGATCGCCTTCGTGCTGCTCATCGTCGACTTTCTCGGTGCGAAGCACATCTATCCGTGGGCCGTGCACGAGATGACGCAACCGGAGAAGCGGTTGTATCTCAACCCCACGTTTCTCATCGGCCGCGACCTGCTGCTGTTCGGTGGGCTCACCTGGATGAGCATCTGGTACGTCTACCGGTCGGTGCGGCTCGATGTGGGACTGCTTCCAGAGTCGGGAGCCGAGTGGGCGCGCGGGATCCGCGGGCGGATGCGCCGGAATTTCCGCGATGAGCGTCGCGAGATTCACTCGACTCACTCCATGCAGGGCAAGCTGGCCGTCTGGATGTGCCTCGGCTTCGGCTACTTCTATTCCGTGCTGGCGTGGGACCTCTCCATGTCCCTCGATCTGCACTACAACAGCACGCTCTACTCGTGGTGGTGGTTCATGGGCGCGTGGCTCGGCGCGCTCATGAGCTGGTCGCTGCTGTGCATGTGGTGGCGTCGATATCTCAACGCGTACGAGCTCATTCAGGAAGTGAAGTTCCACGATCTCGGCAAGCTCTGTTTCGCCTTCACCGCGTTCTGGGGGTACTTCACCTTCGGGCAGTATCTGGTGAGCTGGTATGGCAACCTGGCGGAGGAGACGCACTGGCAGCGTCTCCGGTTGATTCAACCGTACCTTCCGTTCGGCATGGCCGTGGTCGCGCTGGTGTTCGTGCTCCCGTTCTTCGGGCTCGTGTCGCGTGCGGCGAAGGTCTACCTGCCCACCTTCATCGCATTCGCGAGCGCGAGCCTCATCGGGCTCTGGCTGTTGCGCTACCTCGAGGTCTACCCGTCGATTCACGGGGTGACGCCGGCGCTCCCCTTCGGCTTCTGGGAGATCGGGGTCACGATCGGATTCCTGGGCGCGTGGGTTGCGAGCTACGCAGCATTCATGAACGCCTTTCCGCGCATGCGGGTGGTGCTCATGACGAGTGAGTTCCGCGACGAGGTGCAGGTACCCGTGAATCCGGAAACGATGGAGCCGCTTCCCGCGCACGAGTAGCGCCGAACGGAGTCACTCGGAGCTCCGGCTCGCTCCCCGGCCTCCTCCCGTCGCGCGGCACGGTCCTCTATCTTTCTACGCCCGGGGCGTTAGCTCAGCTGGGAGAGCATTCGGTTTGCAACCGAAAGGTCGCGAGTTCGAGCCTCGCACGCTCCATACCTCCTCCACGGATCCACTCTGCTGCCTCATCTCTGCGGGGCGGTCGCACTGGCACGAGCGCTCCCGGACTCCGCCCAGGCGTTCGGTGTCGACTCTCCCGCGTACGTCCTGATCCGCGCCGTGATGTACGGATCGGCGATGGTCGTCGTCGGTTCGTGCGCGTTCGTCCTCCTCATCGCGACGCGCGTCTCCCATCTCTCCGGAAGCTCTCTCGCACTCTCATCGGCGATGCCCGACACGAGAGTGCTCGCGCGATGGGCAATGGTCGTTCTCGCCGCCGCGATGCTCGCCCGACTTCTCGCGCAGGGATGGATGCTTGGCGAGGGCGAGTCGCTCGTGATCCAACCGCTGCTCGCGACGACGATATGGGGCTGGGGATGGCTCGTGGGCGCCGCCGGAACGCTGCTCAGCGCGGCGTCGTTGATCTTCGGCCACGGGCGCCGAGCCGCATGGCGGGCGACGGCCGTCGGCACGATCCTGCTCGCGCTGTCGTTCTCGCTCACCGGTCATGCGACGTCGGCATCGAAGCCGGTGTTGTACGTGATGCTCGATTGCATCCACGTAATGGCGGCCGGCGGATGGCTCGGAACGCTGCTGGTGGTCGCGGCTGTGGGGCTGCGCAGCGTTCTCGCGCTTCCCGTCGAGCAACGTGGCCACGCGGCGTCGGAGCTCATCAATGCGTTCTCGACGTTTGCCCTACTTTGCGCGACCACGCTCCTCGTCACGGGATTCGTGGCTGCGTGGTCTCATCTGCCGAGTGTGCCCGCACTCTGGCAGACGCACTATGGTCAGGCGCTCTTTCGAAAGCTCGTCGTGATCGCGATGACGGCGCTCGTGGGCGCGTTCAACTGGCGCGTCATCAAGCCGCGACTGGCGGATGCCGCGACCATCCCGCTGCTGCGCAAGAGCGCTGCGGCGGAGCTCGCGATCGGTCTCGCCGTCGTGATCCTCACTGCCATCCTCGTCGGAACCTCACCGCCGGATGCCGAGGACGCTATGCCGTCGATGGGATCTCGTGCGGTACCCGTCGTCATCCCGCTCACCATCTTCCAGATCACCTCATGACCAACGCTGCACCGCCACTCGCTGCCGGCGATCGCGCGCCGGATTTCACGGCAGATTCCACGAGTGGACAGCCGGTGACCCTCTCCTCGTACACGGGCAAGAAGCGAGTACTGCTCGCTTTCTTTCCGCTGGCGTTCACCTCCACATGCACGACCGAGCTGTGCGACTTCTCCGCGGATTTCGATCAGTTCAGCGGACGCGACGTCGAAGTGCTGCCGATCAGCGTGGACTCCGTGGCGACGCTCAAGGAGTTCAAGGCGAAGCATCAGATGCGTGTCGATCTGCTGAGTGATTTCAAGCGCGATATTTCGCGCGCCTATGGGGTGCTTCTCGCCGACAAGTTCTATTCGGCGCGTGCGTACTTTCTCGTCGGGCTCGATGGACGAATCGAATGGGCCCACATCGAGGCGAATCCTGGGATGAAGCGCTCGAACACGGAGATTCTGGAGCAGATCGCCGCAGTCCCCGCCTGATCACGGCGCGGGCGATGAGCGATCCACTCACACTGCTGGCGCGCCCCGACAAATGGTTTCTCTCGGCCACTGACGGCATCGCGTACGCGCCGCCGTTTCCCCGATGGCTGGACGCGCCGGGATTCTGGGATGAGGCCACGTTGCATCACTACTCGTTCGCGCCGCTCTTCGCCGTGAGCGCCATCGACGCGGACGGTCGCGAGTTGGAGCTGCGTCAGGTTGCGCGACGATGGACGCCGGCCGAGCTGACGGTGGACTACCGCCTTGCGAACGGGATGATGGCGAGCGAGGTGCGCACCGTGCAGCCGGGTGGCGTCTTCGTGTCGGAGTGGCTCGTGCAAGGACTGCGTCACGAGCCGCTCAATCTCATCGCCTGGACCGCGCGCGATGCGGTCGATGTCGACACGCATTCGGTGAGCTACGATGGCGCGTTCGCCTTTCACGCGACCGTCTACGACGATCACGGCGAGCCGCTGCCTGTGCGCGCCGAGCTTGCATGCTACGGGGAGACGGCGAGTTGGGCCGGCTATCTGGCATCTCGAGTGCCGAACGCGCCCAGGTGGGATCTGACACCGTTCATGGAGAAGTGGGCCGCGAACGGGCTGCCTTGCGAGATTCGTCTCGAGGGCAACGCGACGAACACGATGCTGTTCGGCGCGGTCCATCGATGTCTGGCGGTGACGACGGAGGGCGCGTGGAGCACCTTCGCAATGCGTCTCGCGCCTCTCGAGCTGCCGCACCGTGGAGTGCGCCGCATGGAGCGGCCCGCTACGGTCGCGGCGTCCAGCTCGACGAGCTCTTCACACGCGACCACGCTCGGAAGTGCGAGCCGACGGCGATGGGTCGAACGATTCTCGCGGGTTCCGGACTTTCGCTGCTCGGATCCGTACCTGGAGCACTACTACTGGTATCGCTGGTACGGGATGTGGTTCAACGCGATCGAGCACGACGCCGGCGCGATCGGCGCCCCGGCGATCTGTGAGGGGATTGGTGAGCTGCACACACCCTCGGCGCTCGCCACGCCGGCGCACGTGCGCGAGCTCCGCTGGCTGGAATCGCCGGACAATGCGCGCGGCGCGCTGCGCGGCATGTTCTCGCATCAGCGGGACGATGGCAGCATGCCGACGCGGGTATATGCCGATCACCGGTCGGACGTGAGCGTATCTCAGGCGAATTGGGGTGATGCGATTCTCGCCATCGATGCCGTATGGCCGGACGACGCGTTCCTGAGCGAGATGTACGGTCCGCTCTCGCGCTACGCGGACTGGCTGATGCAGGCACGGGATGCCGAATCGTCGGGGCTGTTCGATATCGTGTCTCCGCGAGAGGTCGGCGAGCTGCACTCGTCTCGATTCGAAGGAGTGGATCCGGGCGGCGCTCGCGATGAGCTCACCCGTGGAGCGCGCCTCAAGGGGATCGACGTCACGACCTACGCGTACTCGCTGGTGCGTGCGCTCGAGAGGATGGCGACGCGCGCGGGTCATCCGCCAGACGCGCGGCGCTGGCGCATCAGTCGCGAGCGCATCGCGACGGCGCTCCGCGCGCGCATGTGGAGCGCAGACGATGAAATGTTCTCGGATGTCGATCCCGCGAGCGGCGAGCGCACCGGAGTGAAGTGCGCTCACGCGTTCTATCCGTACGCCACGGATCTGGTCGTCGCTGGAGATGTGCCGGGGCTCGAGCGACACCTGCTCGATCCCGCGGAATTCTGGACTCCGTTCCCCGTGCCCGTGACCGCGATCGACGATCCGTTCTTCAGCGCCTACGGCGAGTGGAAAGGGCGGAGGCTGTCGCAACCCTGGAACGGCCGGGTGTGGCCCGCCGTGAACAGCGCAGTGATGGAAGCGCTCGCTGGAGCGAGCGTACACGCCCCTGGTCTGCGAGACGATGCCTCGAGCTTCCTGCGACGATTCGTGCGGATGATGTACCGCGACGGCGATCTCGCCAAGCCGAACAGCTTCGAGCACTTCAACCCCATCACCGGGCAGGCCTCGTTCTATCGCTCGCTGGATGATGTGCAGCGTTCGTGGATTGCGGATCAGATCGTCTCGTACGTGATGGGCATTCGTCCGCACGAGGGCGGCATCACGATCGATCCGTTCCCGTTCGGGCTCGAGCGCGCGGAGATCACAGGGGTGCGCGCGCGCGGGCGGGCGATCGCGGTGCGCCTCGGTGGCGAGCGGGTGCGTGCGATCGTCGACCATCGAACGTTCGACACCGTGATGGGTGAGCCGCTGGAGATTCCCGACTCCGAGCCTTGAATTCGGTTCGCGCGTGAAGGCGAGGGATATATCCGTCAGTGCCGCAGCGAGTTGCGTGCGCGG
>DATGDQ010000353.1:0-17820 GCA_035310785.1 Gemmatimonadaceae bacterium
CTCCCCCATCGCTTCACGACGGGAACCGTGATGCCGGCTGCCGACGGCGTGCACGGTCCCGGCGAGAGCACGATGGCGGACGGACGCATGTCGCCGATGTCCTCGACGGTGATCGCATCGTTTCGATGGACCACGGGCTCCTCGCCCAGCTCACCGAGATACTGAACCAGGTTGTACGTGAAGGAGTCGTAGTTGTCGATGACGAGGAGCATGCGCGGCTATCTCGAGTTGTGCGATGGGCTCGGAGCGATGCGCTCAGCTCCGAGGATGATACTGCCTGTGAACCGAACGGAGAAATTCGCGATCGACGTGCGTGTAGATCTGCGTGGTGGCAATGCTTGCATGTCCTAGCATTTCCTGGACCGCGCGAAGGTCGGCGCCACCTTCCAGCAAATGAGTCGCGAATGAATGCCGGAGCGTGTGCGGAGTCACATGCTTCTCGATGTTCGCCATCTTGACGTACTTGCGAAGAATCTTCCACGCACCCATGCGCGACAGCGGCGCGCCTCGCGCGTTGAGGAAGAGCGCGCCCTTCCCTCCGCCGCGCTCGAGCTTCGGCCGGAGCTCGCGCTGGTACACGGCCACAGCCGCGATCGCGCGGCGGCCGATTGGCACCAGTCGCTCCTTGCTCCCCTTGCCGAACACGCGCACGAGCCCTTCGTCGAGCAACGCGTCCTTGACCCCGAGCGTGATCCACTCGGACACGCGCAATCCGGCGCCATACGCGAGCTCGAGCAATGCGCGATCGCGAAAGGCGAGCGGCTCGTCGAGGGTCGGTGCCGCGAGAAGGCGCTCGACGTCCGCCACCGTGAGCACGTCGGGGAGGGTGAGCCAGCGCTTGGGGGTCTCCAGCCGTTCAGTGGGATCCTTCGCCACCTCCCCCTCCCCGAGCAGGAACCGGTAGTACGTGCGCATTGCGGAGACATTGCGCCGAATGGACGACGGCGCGAGCCCCACATCCTTGAGATGGTAGATGTACGCGCGCAGCATGGCGGGTGTGACCGCCGTCGGCGCGGTGGCGCCCTTCACGCGCGCGTAGGTCGCGAAACGCGCGAGGTCGCGATGGTAGGCCTCGCTGGTAGTCCCCGCCGCGCCCTGCTCCACCGCGAGAAAGTCGTCGAATCGCTCGAGCAGGAAATCGCGGGAGATCTCGTCGACCGCGGTCACGACGCGACTGGAACGACCGTCGCGACGGCGATGCACGCAACGCCCTCCCCTCGGCCGATCCACCCCATGCCTTCGTTCGTCTTGCCTTTCACACTCACCGAGGCACGCTCGAGATTCACCGCCGCCGCAAGCGCATCGCGCATCGCTTCGCGATACGGTGCGATCCGCGGCACCTCGGCGATCACGGTCACGTCGACGTTGTTGGCGCGCCATCCCCGATCGCGCAGATGCGAGACCGCGAGGGCAAGCATCTCGAGCGAATCACGCATCCTGTTCCCCGGATCGCTGTCCGGAAACATCGACCCGATGTCGCCCTCACCGGCCGCGCCGAGCAGTGCATCCGTGACCGCGTGCGCGATGGCGTCCGCATCGGAGTGGCCGGTGAGCGCCTGGTGATGGGGGATGGTGATGCCGCCGAGGCGAACGGCGTTTCCGGCGCCGAAGCGATGGGAATCGTACCCCACTCCCACACGCATCGCGGGCCGAGATTCACGTTTGCGAGGCCTGCTCCGGCGTTCGCCGCCGTCCGGCGGATCGCTCGCTCTAGGCATTGCCCGCGCCGCGCACGAGGATCATGCGGCGGCGTGCGCTGGCTGAATGATCGAATAGTCCTGGCGCCTGCGCGCCGGCGTGAAGCCCGCATCCCGGATGAGCCGCTCCATCTCGGCGATCGTCATTCGATGCGTGGTATTCGCCGCAGAGACGACATTCTCCTCGATCATGAGCGAGCCGAAATCGTTGCAGCCGAAGCGGAGCGCGACCTGTCCGATCTTGCCACCCATCGTCACCCAGCTCGCCTGCAGATTCGGAACGTTGTCGAGCACGATGCGCGCGAGCGCCGTGGTGCGCAGATAGTCGACGGCATTCGTCTTCGGCTGATTCGACATGGTCGGGGTATTCTCCGGCTGCAGCGGCCAGCAGATGAACGCGGTGAAGCCGTTCGTGCGCGACTGCAGCTCGCGCACCCGCTGGAGATGCTCGATGCGCTCGGCCAGCGTCTCGCCAATGCCGTACATCATGGTGACGCTCGTCTTCATTCCCTCCTGATGCGCGATCTCCATGATCTCGAGCCACCGGTCCGCGCCGGCCTTCTTCTTCGCGACGAGATCACGCACCCGCTGCACGAGGATCTCCCCGCCGCCGCCGGGCACCGAGTCGAGCCCCGCCTTCATCAGCTCGCGGATGACTTCACGCGCATCCATTCGAAATACCTTCGCGAAGAAGTCGATCTCGCTCGGACTGAAGCCGTGGATGTGAATCGTGTGGTACCTCTTGATGTACTTCAGCAGCTCGAGATACCACTCGAACGGGATGTACGGATTGTGCCCGCCCTGCATCAGGATCTGCACCGCACCCAGCTGCTTGGCTTCATCGATCTTCGCGCCGATCTGCTCATAGGACAGCGTCCATCCCTCCCCGTGCTTTGGGCGGCGATAGAACGCGCAGAAACCGCAGTCGGCGACGCACACGTTCGTGTAGTTGATGTTGCGGTCCACGATGTACGTGACCGTCTGATGCGGATGCAGCCGTTCGCGCACGGCATCCGCCTCGGCGCCCAGCTCGAGCAGCGGCGCGTTCGTGTAGAAGTCGAGAAGATCTCTCATGTCAGGCTGCGGGGAGAAACGAGAGCGGAGTCGCGGGGACCAGGCCCGCATGAGCGAGGCGCCGGAAGAATTCCGTCAGCCCGGCCAGGTGCTCGTACGAGAGTCGATAGTCGAGCCCCGACAGATACTCGAGGCAGATGCGTCGGGCGACGCCGGTCACGGCGGAGGCCTGCTCGGCGAGCACGTCGAGGTGACCGAGACCCCAGTCGCGTGACTCGAGCAGGCGCGCGTGCACTCGGAGCGCATCGGACACGACTGCGCTGCGCTGTGCAACCCACACCGCGAAGACGAACGGAAGACCGGTCCACTGCTTCCAGCACTCGCCGAGATCGTAGACGTACGGATAGTCGGACGCACCGGGGCGCCCGGCCAGACGCGTGCGCACGCGATTCGAGAGGAGCAGCGCGGCGTCGCCGATCACCAGGCGAGCATCGTGCGGCTCGTCGAGAAAGCGGGCGATGTCGGTGAGCTCTGCGTCGCCCGCGGCATATTCCGGCTTCGCCGCCCACACGTGCTCGAAGAGAAGCCGGGTGAGCGCCACGCTCGTCATCGAGCTGCGAGAGAGCAGCACGCGCCGACCCGTGAGCGCTTCTGCCGGCACGCGTGAGAACAGCATCACACTGCGAACGGGACCATCCGAGGTGATGCCGAGATCGGGCAGCAGAAGATAGCGCGCCGAATCGCGCGCGTACTCGACCGCGGAGATCACGCTCACGTCGAGCTGCCCGCTCGCCATGAGATGATTCAGCTCGCTCGGGTTGCCGCTGACCACCGGCGCGCCGAGCTGGACGACGCCACGATCGATGGCGCCGTACACCGGATAGCAGTTGATGTAGCGAATGCGCCCGACGCGCACGTCAGGCCGCCTCGGCGGCCAGCGGATCGAAGGTGCGAAGGGTGTTGTACAGTGAATCGCGCTCGACGGGAATGCGACCGGCACCGCGAATCAGCGCGAGCAGATCGTCGAGTGCGAGCCCCTGCGCGGTGTGTGCCCCCGCCTCGTGATAGATCTTCTCGCGCACAACCGTCCCTTCGAGATCGTTGACGCCCCACGAAAGCGCGATCTGCGACAAGAACGGCGTGACCATGATCCAGTGGGTCTTCACGTGATCGAAGTTGTCGAGGAAGAGGCGTCCCACGGCCACGTTGCGCAGATCGTCAAACCCGGTGGTTGCAGTGCCCTGACGCCCGAGCGTCGCGCCGAGCTCGTTGTTGTCGGGGTGATACGCCAGCGGAATGTAGGTGAGAAAGCCGCCGGTCTCATCCTGCAGATCACGAAGCATCGCCAGATGCTCGATGCGATCCTCGTGCGACTCCACGTGGCCATAGAGCATAGTCGCATTGGTGCGGATGCCGAGCCCGTGAGCGACACGATGCACCTCGATCCAGTCCTCCGCGTTGAGCTTCTTCTCCGCTATGGTCGCGCGCACGCCCTTGCTGAAGACTTCGGCGCCGCCACCGGGCAGCGTGTCGAGACCAGCTTCCCGAAGCGCGATCAGCACGTCGCGGTTCGACATCTTCTCGATGCGAGCGATGTGCGCGATCTCGACGGCGGTGAGCGCCTTGATGTGCACGTCGGGATGGCGCTGCTTCAGCCCGCGAAACATCTCCGCGTAGTACTCGAGCCCCGCGCCCATATCGAGACCGCCCACGATGTGGAACTCGCGCACGTAAGGGTTTGCATCGGCCTCCGCATACACCTGATCCATCGTGTAGCGGTACGCGCCCGCTTCCTTGGGGAGCCGAGCGTACGAGCAGAAGACGCACGTCTTGCGGAGGATACAGACGTTGGTCGGATTGATGTGCTGGTTGGCGGCGAAGTAGACGACCTTGCCGTGCTTCGCCTCGTTGGCCGCGTTCGCGAGGTGACCGACGCCGAGAATGTCCGGCGTTTCGAAGAGCGCCAGGCCGTCGGCGGCGGTGAGCCGAATGCCCGCCGCCACCTTGGCGCCGATGGCGCGCAGCGCAGGATCCTTGAGCCGCGCGAGGGATACGTCCGCGGGAACGGGCATCTCAGCCGACGTAGCGCTGGACGGCGAGCGTGACGTTGTGGCCGCCGAATCCGAAGCTGTTGCTCAGCGCGGCCGAGACGTCGCGATTGCGCGCCGTGTTCGGCGTGTAGTCGAGATCGCACTCGGGGTCGGGCGTGCAGTAGTTGATCGTGGGCGGAATGATCCCGTCGCGCACCACGAGCGACGAAATGAGAAACTCCACTGCTCCGGCGGCGCCGAGCATGTGACCGGTACTCGACTTGGTCGAGCTGACGCTCAGCTCGCGCGCAGCGGGCCCGAACACGGCCTTGATTGCCTTCGTCTCGTTCAGGTCGTTGGCGGGCGTGGAGGTGCCGTGCGCATTGACGTACTGCACCGTCTCGGGAGTGAGCCCGCCGTCCTCCATGGCACGCCGCATCGCGCGCTGTGCGCCTTCGCCGTTCGGCGCGGGTGAGGTGAGGTGGTACGCATCCCCCGTGGCGCCATAGCCGACGATCTCGGCGTAGATGCTGGCCCCTCGCGCCTTGGCGTGCTCGAGCTCCTCGAGGATGATCGTCGCGCTTCCCTCCCCCATCACGAAGCCATCGCGGGTGGCGTCGAACGGGCGAGAAGCGGTGAGCGCTTCGTCGTTGCGCTCAGAGAGCGCGCGCATGTTCGCGAAGCCGCCGATCGACATCGGTGTGACGGCGGCTTCAGCGCCGCCCGTGATCATGAGGTCCGCGTCGCCGTACTGGATTGCGCGATACGCATCGCCGATGGCGTGCGCGCTCGTGGCACAGGCAGATACCGTGGCGTAGTTCGGCCCGCGCGCGTTGAACTGCATCGACACGATCCCTGCCGCGATGTCGGAGATGAACATCGGGATGAAGAACGGCGAGATCTTGGACGGTCCGCGCTCGCGATAGGTGTCGTGCTGCTGCTCCATGGTGGCGAGACCACCGATGCCGCTGCCGACGATGACGCCCATGCGATTCGGATCATAGGAGTCGCCGTCGACCAGGCGGGCATCGCGCATGGCCTGCACCGCCGTCGCCACCGCGTACTGCGTGAACAGATCGGAACGCTTTGCTTCCTTGCGGTCCATGTAGGCGATCGGATCGAAGTCCTTCACCTCGCACGCGAACTTCACGGCGAATGGTCCGGAATCGAACTTGGTGATCGGACCCGCGCCGGACCGTCCCTCCAAGAGCGATTGCCAGGTCGTCGCCACGTCGTTGCCGACGGGTGTTATGGCCCCGAGGCCGGTGACGACGACCCTTCGCCTAGTCACGCCGATTTTGACTTGAGATACGTGAGTGCATCTCCCACCGTGCGCAGCTTCTCCGCGTCTTCGTCCGGAATGTCGATGTTGAACTCCTTCTCGAATTCCATCACAAGCTCAACCGTGTCCAGACTATCGGCCCCGAGATCCTCCATGAAGCTCGCGTCGTTCGTCAGCTTCTCGCGCTCGACGCCAAGCTCTTTGGCGATGATTTCCTTGACCTTTTCTTCGAGATCCGCCATGGACGTGGTCCCCTATGAGTGAATTGTGCGCGCCGCTGCGCGAAACGTGCTTCAGAAATCTACATTACCAGCCCGCCGTCCACCACGAACACCTGTCCCGTGATGTACGACGCGTGCTCCGATGCCAGAAAGGCGCACACACCCGCGATGTCCCCCGGCGTACCGAGTCGTCCCACCGGAATCTGCGCCCCGAGCTCGGTGCGAGCGTCCGGCGTCATGGCCGCCGTCATGTCGGTCTCGATGAAGCCCGGCGCGACCGCGTTCGCGAGAATGTTGCGCGAGGCGAGCTCCTTCGCGACGGACTTGGTGAGGCCTATCAATCCCGCCTTGCTTGCCGCGTAATTCGCCTGGCCCTTGTTGCCCGTGATGCCTACCACCGAGGTGATGTTGATGATGCGTCCGAACCGACGCTTCATCATTCCGCGTGAGGCCGCACGAATCGTCGCGAATGCGCCGCGAAGATTGGCGTCGAGCACCGCATCCCAATCGTCGTCCTTGAGCCTCATGAGCAGATTGTCGCGGGTAATGCCGGCGTTGTTCACGAGAATGTCGAGGGCGCCGAAGTGCTTTTCGACGCCATCCACCAGCGCTGCTGCACTGGCCGTATCGGCGATGTCGCAGGCGAACCCACGCGCCTCGCCGCCGATGGCGCCGGCGACCTCGTCCGCATTCGCCGCGCTGCGTCCCGATACCGCGACGCGAGCACCAGCGCTCGCCAGCGTCGCGGCGATCTCACGTCCGATGCCGCGCGTGCTGCCAGTCACGAGCGCAACCTTCCCTGTCAGATCGATCTTCATGCGGGCAACGCTCCAATGAGCTGATCGACTTCGGCGGCGGTGCCGCAGGCCATGGTGCGCGCACCAGGAACGATGCGCTTCACCAGCGTCGACAGTACTGCACCCGGTCCCAACTCGACATAGAGGGCGTCGGGTACATCCGCGGCGATGTGCCGCACGAGCTCCGTCCATCGTACCGGGGAAGTCAGTTGGCGGAGAAGCAACTGCTTCGCATCTGCTGCTCCCGCAGAGGGATACGCGCTCACGTTCGAGTAGATTGGAAAGTGCGCGGCGGCGATCGGTGCAGCGTCGAGTGCGCTCTCGAGACCCGCGACGGCATCCTCCATGAGCGGAGAGTGGAACGCGCCGCTCACGTTCAGGCGGATCGCGCGCTTGGCGCCGAGCTCCTTCGCAATGGCCATTGCGCGCTCCACCGCCGCGACCTCACCCGAGATCACGAGCTGCTCCGGCGTATTGTAGTTCGCAGGCACGACGACACCGTCCGCCTGCGCTCGAGCGCACGCGGCCTCCACGTTCGCCTCCGACAGCCCGAGGATCGCGGCCATCGCGCCAGGCCGCTTGGTGCCGCTTTCGTACATGAGCTCTCCGCGGCGGCGCACGAGTCGTAGCGCGTCGGGAAAGGCGAATGATCCAGCGGCGTGATAGGCGGTGAACTCGCCCAGCGAATGCCCCGCCGCGGCGCGCACGTGCGGGCGCACGCGGTCGGCCACCGTGGCCCACACCGCCGCGCCGTGTGTCAGCAGCGCGGGTTGCGCATTGCGCGTGGCCATCAGCTCGTCGTCCGGTCCCTCAAAGCACAGACGCGAGAGCGGAACACCAAGGGTGTCGTCGGCGCGTTGGAAGACGGCCTGCGCAACGGGAAACGCTGAAGCGAGATCCTTGCCCATCCCCGTCTTCTGCGATCCCTGACCGGGAAACAGCAGCACGATGTTCACGCGCGCGTTCGTCAGAGGCGAACGACCGACGACGCCCAGGTGAAGCCGGCGCCGAAGGCGACCATCAGCACGAGCGAGCCTTCGCCCACGAGTCCCTTCTGCATGGCCTCGTCGAGGGCGATCGGAATCGATGCCGACGAGGTGTTCCCATAGCGATCTACATTCACGTACACCTTGTTCATCGGAATATTGGCGTGCTTCGCCGTCGCCTCGATGATCCTGAGGTTCGCCTGGTGCGGAATGAGGAGATCGATGTCGTTGCCATTGATGCGTGCGCCATCGAGCGCGCGGTCTGCGGATTCGGCCATCGACCGTACCGCGTGCTTGAAGACCTCGCGACCGGCCATGTGCACGAGATGCGTGCGCGACTCGAGCACCGCGGGTGACATCGGGGTCGTCGCTCCGCCCGCCGGCCGATAGAGCAGATCCGCGAGCGTTCCGTCGCTGCGCATGAAGGTCGAGAGAATGCCGCGTCCCTTCTGCGATCTGCGAATCACCGCGGCGCCCGCGCCATCGCCGAACAGCACGCACGTCGCGCGGTCCGTCCAGTCGGTGATCGCGCTCATCTTCTCCGAGCTCACGAGCAACACCGTCTCGGCCGCGCCCGTCTGGATCAGCCCCTCGGCCATCGTCATGCCGTATAGAAATCCGCAGCACGCAGCCGAGATGTCGAAGGCGGCGGCGCGCGACGCGCCGAGCGCTGCCTGGATGTCGACCGCGGTGGACGGGAGCAGGCGATCCGGCGTCGCGGTGCTCAGGATGATGACGTCGATCTCCCCTGGCTGAACTCCGGCGCGCTTCATCGCGATGCGCGCGGCGTTCGCGCCCATGCTGCACGTGGTGTCGTCGGGTCCGGCGATGTGGCGCTCGGAGATACCCGTGCGCTCCATCACCCATTCGTGCGACGTCTCGATCCCGATCGCCGCGAAGTCGTAGTTCGTCATCACGCGCGCGGGAACCGATCGCCCGATCGCGGAGATCTGCGCCGTGGGACGCTTCATGCGCTCGTCACGGCCGCGTGCCCGAGGCGACGTCCGATGTGATCGTTCATGCGCGAGTCGACGGCGCGCACCGCCACCTGAATCGCGTTCTTCACGGCGCGTGGCGACGAGCTGCCATGCGAAATGATGCTCACGCCCTTCACGCCGAGCAGCGGCGCGCCACCGTAGTCGGAGTAATCGAATCCGCGAAAGATCTGCGCGATCACTTCCTGCTTGATGCCACCCGCCGCGAGCATGCTGAAGATCAGCCCCGGAACGGACTCGTAGAACTTGAGCAGCACGTTGCCGACGAAGCCGTCGCACACCACGACATCGAGCGGACCGCGCGCGCTGCCCGCGGTGAGGATGTCGCGGCCCTCGACGTTGCCGATGAAGTTGAGCCCCGCGGTGGACAGGAGCTTGTGCGCCTCCTTCACGGACGCATTTCCCTTTTCGGATTCCTCGCCGTTGCTCAGCAGTCCGATCGATGGCTCGGGGCGCCCGAGGATATCCTCGGCGTAGACCGAGCCCAGTCGCGCGAACTGCACGAGCTCCTCGGCGGAGCAGTCCACGTTGGCGCCCGCATCGACGAGCACCACCGGCTGCTTGAGCGTCGGAATCATCGCGGCGATCGCCGGCCGTGTGAGGCCGTGGTGGAGCTTGAGGAGGAACACCGATGACGCCATCTGCGCGCCGGTGTTACCGGCGGAGACGAACGCGTCCGCCTTCTCGGAGGCGTGGAGCTTGAGACCGACGACCATGGAGCTGTGCGGCTTCCCGCGAATCGCAGCGGTGGGCCGATCACTCATCTCGATGACGTCCGGAGCCTCGACGATGCTGATGCGGTTCGCGAGCGGCTGGAATGCCGTGCGGTCCTGCGCTTCGAGGCGGTCCAGCTCCGGCTGGATCGCGGCGGTGCGTCCGACGAGGACTACGGAATGTTCCGGGGCGAGCTCGCGAAGGGCGAGCAGCGCGCCTGCGACGGGGGCATGAGGGGCGAGATCGCCCCCCATGGCGTCCACGGCGATCCGGGCCAAGCTAGGCTTCCTTGGCTTCGACCCGCTGGACTCCGCCGTAATAGCCGCACTCGGCGCAGACACGATGCGGACGCTTCATGCTCTGGCAACGCGGACAGCGCTGGATGGCGATTGCCGGCGCTTTCTTGTGAGTATTGCGGGCGCGCTTCTTCCGCTTGGATGTGCGGCGCTTCGGGACGGCCATGAGTGCTCAGTCGGAAAGAAAAAGGTTCAGTGCGTGTGGAAATCGAATGGCGTATCAGTTGTCCGTACCGCGCGCAGTCCGCAGCTCGGCCCAGCGTGCATCGACAGCAGGCGGGCAGCTGCAAGCACCCGCATTGAGCTCCGCACCACAGGTCGGGCACAGCCCCTTACAGTCTTCCCGGCACACCGGAAAGCGCGGCACGGCGAGAAGCCATTGCTCGCGCACAGCGGGACTGAGATCGATGGTGCGAGCGCGAGGCGGGAGAACGTAGACCTCGGGGTCGTCGATCTCGTCGCCTGCTTCCGCGTACAACACGTGCACTTTTTCGGAGACCTTCACAGTGGTGTCCGTGAGGCACCGACGGCATGGCACCGTGGCCGTTCCCGCGATGGCTCCGCTCCAGTAATAGCGGCCGGGGCCGGCAACTGACAGTCGACCCGTGGCGTGAACCGCAGATGCAGGGAGCATGTCGCCTTCGATCCAGATCGGATCCGTGGCACTTAGCTCACCGTTGACCGTTGCGGCTTGGTCTTCCAGCGAGCGAATGTCGAAAGACAGCATAACCCGTGAATCTACTTGAAGATGAGGCGCTGGGCAAGACACGGAGAAATGCGTCGGGCGTACACGAATCGAACCGGTCACGAAGCATCGAACCCGTCATGACCGTCTGTGTTCGCCCATGCGATTCGTGAACCGCGGTTTCCCGCCTCGGTGAACGCTACCGCGCCGCCAGCACCTCGGACTCCGAAAAAAAGAAGCGCGATTCACGTGCGGCATTCTCGTCGGAATCGGACGCGTGAATCGCGTTCCGCTCCTTCGACTCTGCGAAGAGCTGCCGAACCGTGCCCTGCTCGGCTTCCTTGGGATCGGTCGCGCCGATCGCCTTGCGGAGCGCCGCTACCGCATCGGCCTTCTCGAGCACGAGCGGCATGCAGGGTCCCGATGTCATGAACGTCACGAGGGATCCGAAGAACGGACGCTCGCGGTGGACCGCGTAGAACTCCTCGGCCTGCGCCTTCGTGAGGTGCAGTACGCGCGCCGCGCGTATGCGAAATCCCTGGGCCTCCAGATGCGCGATGATCTTTCCGGCCTTGTTGGAGCTGAAGGCGTCCGGCTTGACGATCGTGAGCGTATGGCTATCAGGCATGGTCAGGATCCAATGAGTTTGCGGACGATGTCGCCGCGAGTGAGAAAGCCGATGAGCCGTCCCTCTTCCACGACCGGCACCCGATCGACGTCCTTGTTGGTCATTAAGCTAGCCACCTCGGCGAGCGGCTGGTCGGGCGACACGCACAGCACCTGGCGCGTCATCACATCGCGAACCGTCCGGCGCGCGCGCTCCATTCCGGACTGTGGACGCGGGATCGAACCGTTGATCGACGCGAGGCTGAGCATGTGGCGCATCAGCTCACGCTCGCTGAGCATGCCGACGAGCAGTCCGTCGGCCTCGATCACGGGAAGCGCACCGATCCCCGAGCGCACGAGATCGCGCGCGGCGTCGCGCAGAAGGGTGTCCGCTCTCGTGGACCGCGGCGACTCGGTCATGAGCTCGCGCACTCTCAGCTGCGGCGCGAGCTCGACATCGTTGAGCACCTTCAGGCGAAGCACGTCTTCACCCGAGCGCGCCGCGAGAATGAGGTCCACCACTGCGGGCTGCGAGAGCACGCGCGAGAAGGCGCCGAGCACCTGGAGATAGCGGCCGGACATCCGCGGTGGCGCGAGGACCACGACGATCAACCGCGCGGACTGCTCGCGTGACTCGCCCTCATCGACTGCGCGCACGATGGGCTCGGGTGCCACGCCGATGCCGATGCCGAGCTCCTGTGCGGTTTCCGTGCGGTAGTGCGCGATGTACGCGCGGCCGCTCTGTACCACGAGATCTTCGCCGCGGCCTTCCGCGATGCGCGCTCGCAAGGCCTCGGGCTCGAGAATGACACCCGTCGCGGCGAGGCGCTCGACCATCGCCCAGATTGCGTCCGGCAACTTCCGCTGCTCGAGCGGAATCACCACCCGATCCGCTCGCAGCAGCTCGGTGAGCTTCATAACCTCGCGCGCAGCAGCTCGACGAAATCCTTCGGGCGACGAGCGATGCCGATGCCCGCCTTCTCGAATGCCTCGAGCTTCTCCGACGCCGTGCCTGCGGAGCCGGAGATGATGGCGCCAGCGTGGCCCATGCGACGTCCCGGGGGCGCGGTCTGTCCGGCGATGAAGCCGATGACTGGCTTCGTCATTCGATCGTGAACGTAGCGCGCGGCTTCCTGCTCATCCGTGCCGCCGATCTCGCCCATCATCGCGATCGCCCTCGTCTTCGGATCGTTCTCGAATGCCTCGAGCACGTCGATGAAGCTCGTTCCGTTGATGGGGTCACCACCGATGCCCACACACGTGGACTGACCAATCCCTGCGCGGGTGAGCTGATCCACGACCTCGTACGTGAGCGTGCCCGAGCGGCTCACCACGCCGACCGCGCCAGGCGCGCAGATGCGTCCAGGGATGATGCCGACCTTGCTCTCGCCGGGCGTGATGAGTCCGGGGCAATTGGGACCGATGAGGCGCGCGCCGTGCTCGCGCACGTAGGGATACACGCGCGTCATGTCGAGCACGGGCACGCCTTCCGTGATGCACACGATCAGCGCGATGCCTGCCGCGGCCGCCTCCATCATCGCATCCGCAGCGAACGGCGGCGGTACGTAGATGACCGACACGTTGGCCTGCGTCTGTGCCACGGCATCGGCGACCGTATCGAAGATCGGAACGTCGCCATCGAACTTCTGTCCGCCTTTGCCGGGTGTGATCCCTGCGACGACGTTCGTGCCGTACTCGCGCATCTGACGCGCGTGAAAGGAGCCATCGCGCCCAGTGATGCCCTGGATTGCGACGCGGCTCGAGTCATCGATGTAGATGCTCACTTGGCACCCCCCTTCGCGAGCGCCACCACCTTCTGCACCGCCTCGTCCATGTCGCTCGTCGCGGCGAAGCCGTTCTCGGAAAGAATCGCGAGCGCGACATCCTCATTCGTGCCGGTGAGTCGAATCACGATGGGAACCGTGAGTGGATTGTGGCGTGTTGCCGTGACGATTCCATTCGCGACGTCATCGGTGCGCGTAATGCCTCCGAAGATGTTGAAGAGAATCGCCTTCACGCCGGGATCTGCCGTGATGATTCGGAGCGCATTGACGACCTTTTCGGGGCTCGAGGAGCCGCCGATGTCGAGGAAGTTCGCCGGCTCCCCTCCGTAGTACTTCACGAGATCCATCGTTGCCATGGCCAGGCCGGCGCCGTTCACGATGCAGCCGACATTTCCCTCGAGCTTGATGAAGGTGAGATTCGCGCGCCGCGCCTGGAGTTCACTCGTCTCCTCAGAGCTCTCATCGCGCAACGCCGCGATGTCCGGGCGGCGATCGAGCTCGTTGTCGTCGATCACCATCTTCGCGTCCACTGCGATCACTTCGCCATCGGGCGTGGTGACGAGCGGGTTGATCTCCGCCAGCGAGGCGCCGCTGTCGAGAAAGGCGCGATAGAGCTGCTGCATGATGCGCGCGGCGGCACGCGCCTTGGTGATGTCCCTGTAGAGAAAGAAGCCCATCTGCATGGACTCGAACGGCTGCAACCCATAGCGTGGATCGACGGGCAGCCGCATGATCTTGTCGGGATCCGTCGCGGCGACTTCCTCGATGTCGATTCCGCCGGCCGGGCTCACCATGAACACCGCGCGCTTCGATGCGCGATCGATGATGATGCCGACGTACGCCTCGGTCTCGATGTCGGCGGCCGCGGTCACGAGCACCTTCTCCACCGTGAGCCCCTTGATCTGCATTCCGAGAATCTTCTTGCCCACGTCTGCCGCGTCGGCCGGCGTCTTTGCGAGCTTCACTCCTCCTGCCTTGCCTCGTCCGCCGGCGTGCACCTGCGCCTTCACCACCACCATTCCGCCCAGACGTCGTGCGATCTGCTCCACCTGAGCGGGCGTGGTCGCAACCTCGCCCGGGGGAATCGGCACACCTTCACGACGCAGAATTTCCTTTGCCTGGTACTCGTGTATGTTCACGCGTTCTCCGCGATGATCGTTGTTCCTGCAGCGCCTCGCACCGCTTCGCGGCCGCGCGCAAGCTCGGTAATAATAGCGCGACCACCAGTGTGTCGCACGAAGTCCGCAGCAGCGCGAACCTTGGGCGCCATGCTTCCCGCGCCGAATGCTCCGGCAGCATCGAGGAGCGCTGCGTCGGCAAGCGTCAATGTCTCGAGCATTCGTTGTTCGGGCTTTCCGTAATCGAGGTACACACCCTCCACATCCGTCAGGATCATGAGAAGAGATGCACCGAGATCACGTGCCAGTACCGCAGCGGCGAGGTCCTTGTCGACCACCGCATCCACTCCCTCCCAACCGCGAGCGCCATCGTAGTAGATGGGTGCCCCGCCGCCGCCGCACGCGATGACGATCGTGCCGCTTCGCACGAGTCGCCGGATCACGCCCACTTCGTGGACCGCGACCGGCGCCGGGCTTCCGACGACGCGACGAAAACGTCCGCGCGCATCCTTCTTCACGGCCACGCCGCGCTCGAGCAGCGCCTGCACGCGCTCCTCGGGAATTCCGTGCCCGATGAACTTCGTGGGCGCGGAGAGATTGGGATCGTCGGGGGCAACGCGGATCTGCGTGATCACGGTTGCCACGTCGCGATCACTCCCGGCGAGCCGCAGTGCGTTTTCGAGCGACTGCTGGATCATGTAGCCGATCCAGCCTGCGGTGGCCGCAACGAGCACGCCGAGCGGGAGCGGCGAGACCTCCTCGCGCGCGAGCTCGTTGCGCACGAGCTCATCTCCGACCTGCGGGCCGTTGCCGTGCACGAGGCAGAGATCCCATCCATCGCGCGCCAGATCGACGATGGCGCCGAGGCTGTCACGCGTGTGCGCGAACTGTTCCGCAATCGTGCAATGCTCGCCGGCGGGCGAGAGGGCGTTGCCGCCCAGGGCAATCACTGCGGTTTCCGAATCATTCATCGTCACTTCCGTCCGCGGTTGAGGAGCACGCCAAGCGCCTCGTAGGCGCGGCCGAACGCGATCCAATCGCCGCGACGCATTGCCTCGGCCATCTTCGCGTAGAGTTGCTCGACAGCTGCGCGAAACTCGCCGGATGCGATCGGCCCCATGGATTCCGTCGTGTTGCCGCGAGCGCCGAGCGCGTCTATGAGCGTGCGGGCTGCCGTCACTACCGTGTCGGTAGTCGCGGCGACACCCAGGAGCGTTGCGCCATCCGGACGCCACGCATAGAGGGGCTGTACGAAGAGCAGTTGACCACCGGCAAGCGGCACCATGCGCACGCGCCCGTGCACCGCGCGAGCGTCCCGGGGCGCGGACACGGTCGTGTCGAGCGCGCGCCTGAGCTGATCGGCGACTGTGCTCCAGCGCGCGCTGGGTTGCCTGAGCGGAAGCCAGTGCACCGCCGGATCGGTTCCTCCGGCTGCGAGAAGGACGCCCACCGCGTGTTCGTTGGGATCGAGCACGGCGGCGCTCCACTGCGTCGCAAAGCTCCCGGGAAGTGCGAGCAGCGCGCTCTCGCCGGAGAGCATCGTGTCCGATCCGGCCTCCTCCGTGAGGAGATGTCCGTGCCGCTCGATCTCACCGCGCATCCCGAAGCTCGCGAGCTTGCGCCCCTGGACACGCGCGCCATCGACCGGCGGCGGAAGCGCGCGCGCCACGCCTGGAGGAAGTGCCAAGCGCGACGAGATGAGTGAGGGAAACGCGTCGAGCCAGCTTTCCGCGATTGGATCTTGCGCGGAATCCGCGACGATCCACATTGCACCGGTCAGCGCGTTCGTCACACCGACGGCGGCGTGCTGGAGATAGGTGACGTTGAGATCTCCAAGCGAATCGCGCTCGCTCAGCGGATAGCTGTTGGATGCGGAATAGAGATCGACCGCCCAGTAGAGGCTATCCGCGACCACGATCGGCGAGAGGCTGGTACCCTGCAGAAAGTAGGGCGCGATCGCATCGATGCGCTCTCGCAGATCGCGGTGCGTGATGATGCGCGCCATCGGGTGCGGCAGCTCGCCGGTGAGCAGACGAAAGTTCTGCAGCGCCCAAGAGTGCGCCAGGCGAGACAGCGTTCCGTCGAGTGTGGGCGCGGAGATCACGCCAAGCGAGTCGGGCACCACCCTGTAGCCGGTGAGCGAATCCGCAATGAGCACGGGACCGATCTGCTCGGGCTCCCGCGCGCTGCGACTGGGAGGGACGAGCGCGATCGAGCCATCAGTCTCGACGCGAGACGCGTACACCCGCCGCACGGACCAGTCGGAGCGCTCGCTCTCCTCTTCTCCTCCTGGCGGCGCCTCGACCACGGTCGCCCGCAGACCGTCCGTCGATGGTGACCACTGGATCGTTCCCGGCGCCGCGGGTCCCTTCGCGCGCCTGCCCAGCGCGCGCATCAGTGCGGCCGGATCCCACACCGAGATTCCCGCCGCCGCCTCCGTCTCGCGAAGTGGCAGCGGGTACGAGCTGTCCTGCGCGATGCGCTGGAGCGCGTATGCGCGACGCGTGTACTCGGCCCGCGTCGCGAGATAGCTCACTTCGCGCGAGACTTCGGCGTCCGGCGTCGCGTAGTGTCGCATGAAGATCGGCGTGACGTGCCGCAGCAGCACCGAAACGAGCAACACGGCGATCAGCGTCATCGTCGCGGCGCGCACCTGGCCGATCCAGCCGAAGTAGAACACGACGAGTGCAGTGCCCGCGGTGAGGTACGCCAGCCAGATGCTCACGGGGATGACGGTGCGATGATCGGCGTAGGAGAAGGCGCCGCCGGGTCCGGATCCGAAGAGCAAGGACTCGTAGATGTCGAGGCGATAACTCCACGCGAGCAGCAGGAGCAGGACGGCCCCGAGCGCTGCGAGGTGCCGACGCACGTAATGCGAGATGTAGAGCGCACCGCGATCCCAGCGCAGGCTCGGCGTGAGCGCGTAGAAGAAGATCACCACCACGGTGGCGAAGAGCACGGTCGTCAACGTGCGGTAGTACAGCATGCTCTCGATCGGCAGCCAGTACACGAAGAAGCCGAGATCCATCTCCACGTACGGGTCGGACTCGCCGAATGCAATTCCGTGGCGCAGGAGGGAGAACATGCGCCAGCTCTCGGCCGGGAGTGCGAGCCACCATCCGAGTACGAGAGAGATGAGCAGGGCGGCGCCGACGAGATAGCGTCCCGGCACCTCCTCACCGATCTCGATGTTCGCGACGCGTCGCGGCAGCACGAGCGAGACTACGCTCTGCCGCACGACGTACAGATTCATGAAGAGAATCGCCGCGGCGACGACCGCGGAACCGGCGCAGATGGTCGAGATGAGCATGGCGCGCTCGCGCCACAGGCTCGCGGCTCCCATCGACGCATACCAGAGATAGTCGGCGACGACCCCCGCGCCCACGCGGCCGATCACGAGCAGGACCGCCACGACCGCGAGCGCGATGACGGGCCAACGGCGCCAGCGGATTGGGCTGCTCACACTATCATGCTGGCACTAGGGCGAGACGCCCTGCGTCCGCAGCCACGCTTCCATCTCGCCCCGGATCGCGGAGAGGCGCTGCTCCGTGCGCGCTTCGTATCGCGTCACCAGCACTGGCTGCGTGTTCGATGC
>DATGDQ010000354.1:0-3900 GCA_035310785.1 Gemmatimonadaceae bacterium
GCAATTCGCGGTCGAGCACGAGGCGCATCCGCTTGCGTACGCGGCGATGTCGCTCACGCCGCTCATCTGCGAACAGGGTGGGCGAGACGTAGCGCTGCCGTTCGACGACTGCCTGATCCTGCCGGTTCCTCAGCCGCAGCAGCGGGGATCGCCGCAGATCATGAGCGAGCAGCGCGTGCGCTCTACCGCGCCGGCGCCCTGCTGCACACTTCCGCAGCTCTCCACTCCGGAGGGAGGCCGCCGCATCGGGCATGCGCCCTTCGCCGCGATTCTGCTCGAGGGTGCGAGCATGCACATCCGTGCCGACGCCCTGGCCCGTGCTGCGGTGCTCGCGGGTCCGGTGCTCGCGCGCACCAGGCACATGGAGCGATATCGACAGTCGGCCGAGCGACTGGATGAGCAGAGGGATCTGCTGACCACGATCATCAACTCGCTTCCGGATCCCATCGTCATCACCGATGCCGCCGCCGACATCGTGGTGCAGAACCGCCGCGCGGAGCACTTGCTGTCCACCGGCGAGCTCGATTCCGAGGGGCGCCGGCGTGCGGTCGAGATCAACAACCTGCTCTTCACGTCGTATCTCTCGAGAGCGGTGATCGGTGGTCCGCGTGCGCAGGGTGGCGCGCGCGAGCTGAATCTCGTCGATCCGGACGAGGGCAACGATCTGCTGTTCGAGGTGCTGGCGCATCCGCTGCACGAGTCGTCGAGGCAGGGCGCGTTCGTCTCGGTGCTTCGCGATGTCACCGACCTGCGTCGCGCGGTGGCGGAGCTCGAGCGGCAGGTGCAGCGCGGGCGACTGGCGGAGATCGATGCGACGCGCGAGCGCGATCGCCTCAATCTGATTCTCGAGAACGTCGCCGATCCGATTCTCGTGACGGATGATCGCTCGAACATCATCCTCATGAACCCGCAGGCGGAAGAGCTCTTCCAGTTCGATGCGCACAAGGACGATCACGCGCGCGCAGCGGCGGTGCGCGGCAACGACACCAAGTTCACGACGTTCATCTCCGACTTCACCATCGGCCTCGCGGACGCGAGGCGTGAGCAGATGCGTCTGACGCAGCCCGCCACCGGCGCGGTGCTGCCGGTCGAGGTGGTGTCGGGGAAGATCATGAACGCGCGCGGCGAGCCGATGGCGATCGTCTCCGTGCTGCACGATCTCACCAAGCAGGTGGAGAACGAGCGCCTGTACGAGGAGCTGAAGCGATTCAGCTCTCAGCTCGAGGCGCGTATCCGGGCCGCGACGGCCGATCTGGGCGAGCAGAACAAGCGGCTGCAGTGGTCGTCCCGCGAGCTGCAGAAGGCGAACCGGCTCAAGAGCGAGTTCCTCGCGAGCATGTCGCACGAGCTGCGGACGCCGCTCAATGCCATTATGGGTTATGCGGCGCTGCTGGCGGATCGCATCTACGGAGAGGTGAACGAGCGGCAGGAGGAAGGACTGCGTCGCATCCACGTATCAGCGGAGCATCTGCTCGCGCTCATCAACGACATTCTCGATCTGGCGAAGATCGAGGCCGGGAAGATGCCGCTGCACCTGGCGCCCGTCTCCATCTCGCTGGTGATCGCGGAGATCTCGCAGCAGGTCGAGCCGACGGTTCGCAGGAAGAAGCTCTCGTTCACGACCGACTTGCCGAGCGATCTGCCGGTGATGATGAGCGACGAGACGAAGATCAAACAGGTGCTGCTCAATCTCCTCAGCAATGCGGTGAAGTTCACCAATCGGGGCGGCGTCGTGGTTCGTGTGCGCCCCGAGGGCGACATGGTGCGTGTCGACGTGGAGGACAGCGGCATCGGCATTCGCGCCGAGGATCTCGAGGCGATCTGGGAGGATTTCCGGCAGGTCGATCAGTCTCGCACGCGGGAATTCGGTGGCACGGGGCTCGGCTTGAGCATCACGCGGAAGCTGATTCAGGCGCTGGGTGGAACCGTGCGAGTGGAGAGCGAGTACGGGAAGGGCTCGACGTTCTCGGTGGCGCTGCCGCTGCAGCTCTCGCCGCGTCAGGCGAGCGACGCACTGACCGCCGACTTCTCATTGGATGGTGGCGACGCCGAGAGCGACGATGCGTGGGCGGGCGTGAGCGCGGCGCGGCGCAATTCGGGGACGGGCGAGCCGAGCTGACCGCGGCGCGTATCAGCTCGTAGCGATCAGGTGTCGCGCGAGCCGCACGCTCAGCGCAACGATCGTCAACACGGGATTCGCGAATCCGGCCGTGGGAAAGGTGGACGCGCCGGCGACGTAGACGTTGTCCGTCGCGTGCACGCGGCCATCGGCGTCGGTCACGCCGTGGCGCGGATCGACGTGCATGCGCGTGGTTCCGGCGTGATGGTGCGCGTTCGGGTCGGGACGCGCGCCGCGATCGATGGTGACGCCGCCCACAGCCTCGAGCTCCTCGGCCACGAGTGCGCGCAGCCGCTCGAGTCGCGCGTGGTCGTCCGCGCGCCAGGTCCAGTGAAGCGCAGGGAGGGGCACCCCGAGCGAATCGAGGCGAGCGCTCAGGGTCACGCGATTCTCGGGATGCGGCGACTGCTCGACGTTGAGCAGGATCGCGAAGCCTTCGTATGCCGAGTCGGCATTGCGTTTGGTCGACCAACCGTGTCCCTCGTTAGGCATCCAGCGCGTGGCGACCGAGGGCAGCGCCGCACGCAATCGCCGGCGCGCCTCGCTCAGGCGCGGGATCAGCGTCGCCGAGGCGTTGAGCAGCGCTCCAGACGTGAGCAGTGTGTGATCGAGCGCAAGGCGGCCGATGATCCAGGTGCCGTCAGCTGCTCGCCATTGATCGTAGAACCCCGAGCTCGCGTACGGGGCGGGGGAGCGCGGCCGCAGCGTGATCGCGCGATCGCGCGGATGCTCCATGAAGCCGCGCCCCACCCACCCCGAGGCGTCGCCCATCGCGCCGGAACCGTCATCGGTGAGAAGAAGCAGCCGCGCATTCTCGACCGCGCCAGCCGCGAGCACGACGCGCTTCGCGCGCACGCTCCAGCGGGGTCCGCCGGGCGTCGCGACGGAAATGCGCGAGATCCGTCTCCCCGAAGTATCGCGGTGCAGCGCAACTGCGCTCGCGTGCGTGCACAGACGCACGTTCGTCGCCCGGCCGATCGAGGCGAGCAGCGGCGACAGAAGCGCGTCGCGTGTACCCGCCTGATACACGCGCGACACGAGCGCGGGGCCGAGCGTGGTCCAGGGTGCATGCGTCGCATCGGCCCATGCGGCGCCATCGTAGGAGAAGGGCCCGAGGCCGCAGATGCGTTGCGCACGCTCGTAGTCATCGCGCAGCTCGGACAACGAGAAGGGCCATCCGCTGTACTCGCGACCGGACCTCTGCTCGAAGTCCGGCGCGTCGAGCGGCGCGTACTTCGCGCTCACTGCTCCGGAAATCGCCGAATTCCAGAGCTGCGCGGTGCCTCCGACCTGTCGGTGGCGCGTCGCGCCAAGCCCGGCATAGACATCTCCGCTCACATCACCATCATTCAGCTCGAGAATGTCTGCTTCGGAATGCTCTCCCCCGCTCTCCAACACGATCACGTCGCTTTGACTGCCCTCGAGCTCGGCCCCGAGCACCAACCCCGCCGGTCCCGCACCGATGATGCAGATGTCCGTGTCGAGCGTGGTGGTGTTGCCGAGCTGCCTGGCGTCGAGCTCCATGTTCCTCCGCATCCGGTGAGGCGCGCATGAGCGCGCCCGATCCTGCCGTCACGATCATCATCCCGACGCTCGGATTGCGCGAGCGCGCGGTCTCGCTTCAGGCCGCGATCGCGAGCGCACTCGCACAGGATGGCGTGCGCCCGATCGTGCTCGTGGTGCTCAATGGAACGAACCGCGATCCCGACATCGAGCGCGCGCTCCGGGAAGATCGTCGCCTGACGCTGATCGTGCGAGAGCAGCGCGGGCTTCCCGCGGCC
>DATGDQ010000355.1:0-18821 GCA_035310785.1 Gemmatimonadaceae bacterium
GGCGCGCTCATTCTCTGCAACACGTTCGCCAGGGCGCCGTACTCCCGGGCGCTCGGCCTGTTCCCACTCGCACTCCTGGCCCGGGTGCCGTCGCCGTCATTTCTGCTCCGCTACTTCATCGTTGGAGCTCGCGCGCCGAACTCGGTGGTGAACCAGGTGAGGAGGGCCGTGGAGACCGTGCCGGCGGACGTCCTCGCGCAACGCGCACGAAGCGCGCTGCGAGTGGATGCCACACCCGAGCTCGCGCGGTGCACGTGTCCGATCCTCTACCTTCGCGGCACAGAGGATCACCTGATTCGCAAATGGAGCGTCGATGCAGTGACGAGGGCAGCGACGGTGCCGGTCGCAGTCGTCAGTATCGCCGGTCCGCATCTGCTGTTGAAGATGTCCCCCCGCGATTCGTGGAACGCGATCGAGACGTTCCTCGATGGCGTGCGCGCCGGATGATCATGGAACGCGCGCAGGCTATTCTCTGCCCAGCACCTCCAACGCCCGCCCCATCTCCTCACTCGTATTGAAGCAGTGGGGCGACAGCCTGATCGCCCCCTCCCGCAGAGAGTGAAAGATCTTCGCCGCGCTCAAGGCCTTCGAGGCGTTCACCGGATCCCGCGGCGCGATCGCGAGCACGCCGGCACGCTTCGCCGGATCCGCCGGCGTGACCAGGCGCACCTTGTCGGCGTTCGCCTCCGCCCATCGCACCGCCTCACCGACGATCCCCTCGATGTGTTTCTCCACCGCCGCCGGCCCGAGCTCCAGAAACATCTCGAGACTCGCATTCAACCCGGCGAAGTCCTGAGCCGGTAGCGTATTGATCTGAAAGCGACGCGCGTCGTCGTAGTACTTGAACTCGTAGTCGACCATGCGGGTGAAATCCTCGCTCGACCGCATCGCGAGCCAGCCCACGACCGCCGGGTCGAGCGTGCGCGCGAGCTCCTCGCGCACGTACACGAAGCCCGTGCCCCAGGGCGCGAGCAGCCACTTCTGACCGCCGCACGCGAGCACATCGATCTCGAGCCTCGACATGTCGAGCGTCATCGCGCCCACCCCCTGGATCGCATCGACGACGAAATAGATCCCGCGCTTGCGGCATTCGCGGCCGATCGTCGCCAGGTCCGCACGATATCCCGTCGAGAACGAGACCCAGCTCATCGTCACGACCTTCACCTCCGGACGCTTCAGCTCTTCCAGCAGCCGTGCCTCATCCTGCAACCCGTTCTTCTTGGGGATGAGCTCAAGCCGCACACCCTTTCGTGCGAGCGACATCCACGGATACACGTCCGCCGGATATTCGCCGTCGTACGTGAGCACCACATCCCCTGCCCCGAGCGGCAGACACAACGACGCCACGTTGATCCCGTACGACGTGTTGTGCATGCATGCGATCTCCTCGACCTTCGCGCCGATCAGCTTCGCGATCAGCTCGCGCGCCTTCCGGAACACCTCGAGATCCTCGTACGTCGACAACCGGTACGGCTCCGCGCGAAGATCCGCCCAACGCTTGAGCGCCTTCACGCCGCTCGCCGGGAGCGCGCCCGTCTTGGCATTGTCGAGAAAGGTCTGCTCTCCCCCCAGCGTCCACGCAAATTCCTTCGCGCGGAGCGCGTTCACATCGTAGCTCATGTCGTGCGTCCCTCGAGTGCGCGCGGATCGAGCGCGTCTCGCAGCGCATCGCCGAGCAGGTTGAAGCCGAGCACCGCGATCCCGATCGCCAGGCCGGGGCTGAGCGAAGTCCACGGTGCATGGCGAAGCTGTTCCAGATCGCGGCCATCCGCGATCATCGAGCCCCAGCTCGGCGTGGGCGGCTGCACGCCCAATCCGAGAAACGAGAGCGCCGCCTCCGCCATGATCGCACCGGCAATTCCCAGCGTCGCCGCGATCACCACGGGAGCAATCACGTTCGGCAGCAAGTGCTTCGCGATGATACTGACATCGCGCTCGCCCAGCGCACGCGCCGCCTGCACGTACTCGAGCTGGCGCACGACGAGCACCTGTCCGCGAACGATGCGCGCCATGCCGGCCCACCCGACGACACCGATCGTCACGAGCACCGTGGACAGCGATGGCTCGAACGCAGCGGCCAGCGCGATCAAGAGCAGCAGCGAAGGAAAGGCGAGGGTGACATCCGCCAGTCGCATCACCGTCTCATCCACCCACTTCCCGTAAAAGCCCGAGACCAGTCCGAGCGTCAGCCCGATCGCGAGCGCGATGCCCTGCGAGAGAAAGCCCACCGAGAGCGAGATCCGCGCACCGTACACGAGCCGCGCCCACACATCGCGCCCCTGCAGATCGGTGCCGAGCCAATGCGCGGTGCTCGGGGGCTGCAGCTGATTCGCCAGCGCGATCGCGGTCGGGTCCCATCGCGACACAAGGGGAGCGGCGATCGCGACCAGCACCAGAAGCGTCACCGCTCCCAGACCCAGCGTCGCGCGCCGATCCGCGCGCAGCTTTCGCCACACGAGCGCGTTCATACCGGATCCCGCAGCGCGGCCGGCGTGTCCGCCGGTTGACGCTTCCAGCGGCGATGCTGCCAGAAATACTGCTCGGGGGTGGCACGCACGTACTGCTCGAGTAACCGCGAGTATTCGTTGAGGATCGCGTCCACATCGTGCTCGGTGTCGCCGGTACGTTCCACGGCGATTTCGCGTACGTCGATGCGATAGCGCCCGTCCGGCTCTCGAATACATGCACCGAAGTACAGTGGTGCGCCTAGTCTCAGAGCGAATACCGCCGGTCCGCGCGGTGTCTTGGCGGGCCGGCCGAAGAAGTCGATGAAGCTCGACGCGATGTGCAGCCCGGACTGATCGGCGAGAAACGCGATCACTCGCCCCGCACGCAGTGAGCGCGCGGTCTGGCGCACCGCATCGCGGTCCCGGACTACCGTCATCCCGAGCCGGGCGCGCGTGCGCGAGAGGAATTCGTCGAAGAGCGGATTTCCCATCAATCGGACCACGACGTCGATCGGCATCGCATGTGCCGCCACCATGGCACCGGCGAGCTCCCAATTGCCGAGGTGTCCCGTGAGCACGATCGCGCCGCGTCCTGCCGCCACCTGCTCCTGAATGAGCTCCAACCCATCGGTACCGGAGCAATGCTCGAGCACGCGACTCGAATCGAGGCGCGACAGCAGCGCCGTCTCGGCGGCGACGCGGCCCAGGTGGCGGTAGCTCTCGCGCGCCACGTGCTTCACCTCGCGCGAGGAGAACTCGGGAAATGCCGCAGCGATCTGCTTCTCCGCGACTCTCCGCCTGATTCCGAGAGGCGCATAGAAGAGCGTCCCGATCGACCCGGCGAGACCCGTTGCCGTGCGCCACGAGAACAGTCCGAGCATCGCCGCGAAGGCGCGCAGCACCGCATACATTGCCCGGTCGCCAATCGTCGGGCCACGGCCTGTGCTCACCAGCGCGTGCGGTCGCTCGCGATCGTTGCGGCGGCCTCGAAGGCGTCCACCATCTTCTGCTCCGAATGATCGCGCGACACGCGTGCCCTCCCGGCGCCGCCCATTGCCGCGCGACGGTCATCGTGGCCGAGGAGCAGCGCCACCGCCGCAGCGATCTCGGGAGCCTCGCCCCGCGGCAACAGAATGCCCGCGATGCCATCCGGCACGTATTGCTCGGCTACCGTTCCCCGTTCCGCCAGAATCGGGACGCGCGAGGCGAGCAGGTCGAGGAGCGCGAACACGGCATTGTCGCCGTCGGCCACGACCCAGCCGAGATCCGCCACACTGAGCACGGAGAGATAGTCGTCGCGCTCGCCGAGAAAGTTCACGGCGCCGGTGATGCGCAGCGCCGCCGCGTGCATGCGCAGATCCTCGTCGTTCGAGCCAGCGCCGACCAGCGCGAGCCGCAGCTCCGGGTGCCGCGGGGCGAGCAGCGCGATCACGCGGAGCACCGTAGCCGCTCGCGCGCGGCTCGTCCGGTCGTACACGCACACGAGCAGGCGCGTGCCGCCGGGCGCGCCGATGCTCGCGCGTGATGCGGGTCGAATCGCGTCATACGCTTGCGCATTGACGCCGAGCGGGACGACGGTTGGAGGAAAGCGCGTGAGCGAGACCTCTGCTGCGCCGCGCTTGTCGTCTTCGGAGCTGAAGACGAGCCCCGTCGGCGCGCTTCGAAACGCCAGGCGCAGGCCCAACGAGCGGCGCAGCGACTGCCCCGTGGCGAGCCGCCGCAGCACGGCCGCGCGTTCAGCGAGACGCGCCGCGATCGAGGCGATCAGCTGCTCGCGATCTCCATTGACGACGACCACCTGAATGAAGCGATCGTGCAGGAGGGTGCGAAGACGAATTGCCACGAACGGCCACGGCAGAATCCTCGAGAGCGATACCACTTCGTACGCGCCGAACTCGAGATGCTGCTCGAGCGCACTCTCGGGAGGGCACACGACGGTCACGTTGTGCCCCCGCTCGCTCAGCCCTCGCGCCGCAGCCGCGAGCGCCCGCGCGCTGCCGTTCCATTCGGGCGACTGGCTATAAAACAGGATGCGCATGTTCTTCGGCTGCTTGCGATTCTCTGTCTCCGAACTGGAGAGTGTGCAGCCGGTGGTACGCGCCGCCGAGCTCGAGCAGCGCCTCGTGCGTTCCGCGCTCGATGATGCGGCCGCGGTCGAGCACCAGAATTTCCGTCGCGTTCACGATCGTCGAGAGCCGGTGCGCGATCACGATCACCGTGCGGCCGGCGAGCAGGCGGTCGATCGCCTCCTGCACCAGCCGCTCCGATTCCGTGTCGAGCGCCGACGTTGCCTCGTCGAGAATCAGGATGGGCGGATCGACGAGCAGCGCTCGCGCGATCGCGATCCGCTGGCGCTGTCCGCCCGAGAGCCGCGCGCCTCGCTCTCCGAGCAGGGTGGCGTAGCCTTCCGGTAGCTCGGTGATGAATCCGTGCGCGTTCGCGGCGCGCGCGGCCGTCTCGATCTGCGCGTCCGAGTACGTGGCGCCGCGGCCGTACGCGATGTTGGCGCGCACGCTGTCGTTGAAGATCACGGTCTCCTGGCTCACGATCCCCGTGAGCGCGCGCAATGACGGGAGCACGATGTCGCGCGTGTCCACGCCATCGAGCAGTATGCGACCGGACGTGGGCTCGTAAAAGCGGGGAATCAGATCCGCGAGCGTGCTCTTCCCCGCTCCACTCGCCCCGACCAGCGCGACCACATCGCCCTTGCGCGCCGTGAACGTGATGTCGTCGAGAACGTACGTCCCCGGATCGTACGCGAAGGAGACGTGGTCGAAGGTGAGCGCGCGGTCGAAGCTCGCGGCCACGCGCGTGCCGCGATCGAGCGATGTCTCCGTCGGCATGTCGAGCACCTCGAACAGGCGGTCCGCGCTCGCGAATGCGTTCTGCGCGATCGCCGGAATCTGCGAGAGCTGCTTGAGCGGCTGCAGCATGCGCATGACGAACGTGAGGAACACGAGGAACTGGGAGGCCTGAAGCGTGTGATCGACGAGCACCCATTGCGCCCCGGTCCAGAGCAGCAGCACGACGATCAGCGTTCCCAGCGTCTCGGTGATCGGCTGGCCGATCAACGCGAACTTCGCCATGCGCACCAGCCCGCGCGAGTACGTGTGGCTCGCGCCGATGAAGCGCGACTCCTCGTAGCTCTCGGCGGCGAAGGACTTCACGAGGCGAATGCCGCTCACGCTCTCCTGTAGCACGCTCATCATCTCGCCGTGGTCGTTGCGCAGCCGGCGATAGCCGCGGCGCAGCTTCCGGAGCAGCGGCTGGAGCGCGAACGTGAGCGCCGGCGCGACGACGAGGGCGAGGATCGTGAGGCGCCACGAAATGCCGAACAGATACGCGACGTAGATCGTCACCATCGCCGCCGCGGATATCGCCTGCGTCACGAGCTGCGTCACGAGCGTCTTCGTCTGCTCGGTGTCCGACAGCACGCGAGAGATGATCTGTCCGACCTTCGTGCGTGTGAACCAACCGATCGGAAGCGATTGCAGATGCCGGTAGACGGCATCGCGCAGATCGCGCGTGATGTACTCCTGCAGCTGTGCGCCCAGCGTGCCCGCGATCCACACACAGAGATTTTTCAGCGCGACCGTGCCGAGCAGAATGAAGATGACGTGCAGCAGCGATCGCATCTGATTCGCGGGATCGAGCAACGACCCGATCGTCCACGTCAGGAAATCGGTGACCCAGCCGCTCTTGATCGGCAGCGCGGGCAGGCCGAAGAGCGCGTTCAGGAACGGAATCAGCAGCGCGAACGCGTATCCGTCGAGTGCCGCGCCGATGAGATTAAAGAAGATGTTCCCCGCCATGCGCCAGGCGTGCGGGCGCAGGAACGGGGTGATGCGTCTGTAGGAGCGGAGGTCCACTACCGGCGCGGCGTGAGGAGCGCCACGGGCAGAATGCATTCCTCGGGCGTGACGCCTCCGTGCAGGAACGAGCCGCGATAGCGCGTCTGGTACTCGCGCAGCTTGGTCGGGTACACGAAGAAGGTGTCGCCGACCGCGAGCAGCGTGTTCGCGCCCGTGCCGCGTCGCGGCAGCTTCAGATCATCAGCGTTGCCGAACGACAACGCGTACTCCGAACGCTCGGCGCGCAGATCCTCGCCGAACTTGTATCGCAGGTTGGCCGTCGCGTCGCGCTTCGCGAACACCGTCGCCGGTGTGAGGCAGTGAATCGAGCCGTGGTCGCTCGTGATCAGCACCGGGATGTTCTTCCGGGCTGCATCCTTGAGCAGCGTGATCAGCACCGAGCGCTCGAACCACTGCTTCGTGATCTGCCTGAGCGCGATCTCGTCCCGCGCGACTTCGTACAGAATCGCGGATTCGCTGCGCCCGTGCGTGAGCAGATCCACGAAGTTGAAGACGAAGGCGCTCACGCCCTCACGCGCGATGGCGCTCGAGACGCGGCGCTCGAGATCGGCGGAGTCCGCGGTGCTCGATATTTTCTCGTAGCGCACCGGGATCGGGCGCTTCAGCTCGGCCAGCTGCGCCTCGAGCAGCCCGCGCTCGTGCGCATTCAGCGACTCGTCCTCGCGCTCACCCCACCAGTCCGGGAAGCGAGCCGCGATCTCCGCCGGAAAGAGTCCGCTGAACAGCGAGTTGCGGGAGTACGGAGTCGCCGTGGGCAGAATCGAGAAGTGATGCGTCATCTCGATCTCGAAGAACGGCGCGAGCAGCGGGCTCAACACCGCCCACTGATCCAGTCGCAGGCAGTCGATGACGACGAACACCGCCGCGCGATTCCGCTCGAGAATCGGCAGAAGGAACTCGCTCACCACATCGATGGACAGCGGGGGACGGTCGCCCTCGAGGTGCGCGAGCCACCCCGCGTACGACGCGCGCATGAAAGTGGCGAACTCGCGCCGCATGTCGGGATAGAGTGACTGGAGCGAATCGTAGAGGCTCTGCTCGCGCGCCTCCGCGAGACTCACGTCCCATTCGACGAGCTCCGTGTACCGCGACACCCATCCGCGCCAGTCGAGCGGCGCCTGGCGATCGAGCTCGATCGCGCGAAAGCGCTCGACGAAGGAGCGTGCGATCGCCTGCTGCCGGATGCGCGGCCCATCGAGCACGCGCGTGATCACCGCGAGCACCTGGCGCGGGTTGATCGGCTTCACGAGGTAGTCGCGGACGTCGACGCCGATCGCCTCCTTCAGCGTCGCGTCCTCCTCGCTCTTCGTGACCATGATGATGGGCAGCAGCGGGTCGAGCTCACGGATCTCGCGATACGCCTCGAGACCTCGCTTGCCAGGCATCTGTTCATCGAGCAGGACGATGCCGTATGCGCGGCGGCGGAGCATCTCGACGGCGTCGTCCGCGTTGGTGGCGGATTCTACCTCGAAACCCTTCTCCCGCAAGAAGATGCGGTGCGACTCGAGAAGATCAGCCTCATCGTCGATCCAGAGTACGGACTTCGGGTGCTGTGCCATGTTCGTGCAATGTAGTTTGACGGAAAAGTGACGGCCAGCGTACGTTGGCAGCCTCCCACTCTTCACATGCACTCTTCGGTTCCGAGGTACGCGGTACCTCCGATTGCCTTTCCGTTTCACGCCCTCGCGGCCTACGCCGGCCGCGCGCCGCTTGGCCGCGGACGCGAGGTCGCGCTCGCCTGCCTCATGGCCGCGCGTCTCTCGTCGCCCGGATACGCGGAGCCACTTCCCGCGTCGGTACGCACGGCGAGGGCCGCCGGCGCAAGCCGCTGGTTCGCGTCGCTGGCGCTTCCCACGCCGCTGCGCGCCGCCCTCGGGCGCGTGGCGGCCGCCAGCGCGCGCGACGGCGCGTCCGCACTCGCCGATGCGCTCGGCGCCGTGATCGCGGCCGCGCGAAAGCATCTGGACGAGGCGAGCGTCGCCGAGCTCGATGCCGTCGTGCGTCGACTCGCCAGCGGTCAGTCGTGAGCTGTCGTGACCGGCGGGATTCACCCGCGCGTCGTGGCACCGACTTCGGTTGCCGCCTCGCGGCAATCGCATAACTTGGCACGCATGACGCGACACGAGGACGAGCCGCGGCTCGCCGAGCTGCTGCGGCGCACCGACGCCATCGCGGATGGCGCTCCCGTGGCCGACACGGTTCCGACCGGATTCCCAACCCTCGACCGCCTGCTCGGCGGCGGGCTTCGCCGGGGCGATCTCATCGTGCTGGGCGGCGACGTCGGCACGGGGAAATCGGCGCTGGCGCTGGCGATGGCACTCCGCGCGGCGGAAGAGGGGTATCCGGTGACATATCTCAGCGGTGAGATGTCGCCCACGCGCGTGCAGGAGCGTCTGCTCGCGATCGAGGGGCGCGCGTCGATCGACGCGCTCCGCTCCGGCACCATGGATGAGGAGACGCGCGCATCGCTCGGAGTCGTGGCGCTGAGGGCGCCCGGAACGCTGCCGGTGGTGCGCGCGATGCCTCACGACGGAAGCGACTCGCTCGATGCCGAGGCTCGGCAGGAGCCGACGCCGTCGCTGCTGGTGATCGACTCGCTGCAGCACGTGCACGGCGCGGGCGCGCCGCCGGAGAATAATGCGCAGGCCGTGCTCGCCCTCAAGGAGATCGCGATGCGGAATCACGTCGCGGTGCTCGTGACGGCGCACCTGCCCGACCTGCCCCCGAATCGCGAGAATCTGCGCCCGCAGCTGCACGACTTCGGCGCGATGGGCGCCATCAAGCAACTCGCGGACGTCGTGCTGGGTCTGTTTCGCGAGGAGATCTACCATCCGGTGCCGGGCTCCGAGGGTGCGGCGGAGCTGGCCATTCTCAAGAATCGGCACGGCCCGACCACGTACATCGATCTGTATTTTTACAAGCAGTGGCTGCGATTCGAGGACATGGTCGATCCCGACCGCTGATGCCGCAGGCGGCGCTCGCCGCGGTCGAATGCCGTCGTATATTCCACTAGCCCAAGCGCGGAAAATCGAGATGGCTGGTCATAGTAAGTGGAAGCAGATCAAGCACTACAAGGCCGCGACCGACGCCAAGCGCGGCGCGCAGTTCACGAAGCTCATTCGGGAGATCACGGTGGCCGCGAAGGCGGGCGGCGGTGATCCCGCCGGCAATCCGCGCCTCCGAACAGCCATCGAGGCCGCTCGCGCGGCGTCGATGCCGAAGGACAACATCGAGCGCGCGATCAAGAAGGGCACGGGTGAGCTGGAGGGCGTCGATTACTCGGAAGTAACCTACGAAGGCTACGGGCCGGGTGGCGTCGCGCTATTGATCCACGCGGTCACCGACAATCCCACCCGTACTGTCGCGGAAGTGCGCTTCAAGCTCTCGCGCGGCAACGGCAACCTCGGCGCAACGAATTCCGTGGCGTGGATGTTCGAGCGGAAGGGCCAGCTCTACGTCGACGCGACGAAGTATCCGGAAGACGCCGCGATGGAGGCCGCACTGGAAGGCGGAGCCACGGATTTCGCGCAGGAGGGTGATCAGTTCGTCGTGAGCACCGATCCGACGGAGCTGCACCACGTGAAGTCGGCCCTCGAGGCGAAGGGGATCGCGGTACAGGAGGCCGAGATCTCGATGATTCCGAAGAACACCGTGCACGTCGAAGGAAAAACGGCGGAGTCGCTGCTCAAGCTCATGGAGGAGCTGGACTCGCTCGACGACGTGCAAAAGGTCGAGGCCAACTTCGACATGGACGTGGCCGAGATGACGAAGGCGTGAGCCGCCTGCCGTGATCGTCCTCGGGATCGATCCCGGCACTGCTGCCACTGGATACGGCGTGGTTCAGGGTGAGCCGTTCGGCTCGCTCTCACTCATCGAGTGCGGGGTGATTCGCACCCACGCGCGCGATCCGCTTCCCGCGCGCCTGCGCGAGATCTACGACGATGTCTCGATGCTCATCGCGCGCCATCGCCCGGACGCGCTGTCGATCGAGGATGTGTTCTACGCCAAGAACGTGCGCACCACCGTCGTGCTGGGCCACGCGCGCGGCGTGATCCTGCTCGCGGCGCAGCAGGCGGAGCTCGCGATCCACGAATATCCGCCGGCCGAGATCAAGAAGGCGGTGGTCGGCACCGGTTCGGCCACGAAGGAGCAGGTGCAGTTCATGGTCACGCGTCTGCTGCGTCTCAAGAGCGCGCCGCAGCCGAGTGATGCGGCGGACGGCACGGCGGCGGCGCTCGCGCACATCATGGGGGGGAGATTGGCGGGGTTGAAGCGATGAGTGATGTCGTCGCGCGAGCGCACGGAAACAGCGTGCACGAATCCAGCCAATCAGGACGAATCGAGCCGAAGCGACGCGAGCATCGATTCTGCAATCGCGTCCGGTTCGATTCGTGTCATTCGTGTCATTCGTGCACGCGGTTGACGATGCCCATCCTGCAATTACGAACTCACTCTGCGGGTGATCTTCATTGATCGCGCGCGTGAGCGGAAAGCTCGTCGCCAAGGAGCTCGATCGCGTGGAGATCGCGACGAGTGGCGGCGTCGCCTACGAGCTCGCGATTCCGCTCGGCGTGTACGAGACGCTCCCGCGCGTCGGTGAGCAGGTGGAGCTGCAGACGCATCTCGTGGTGCGCGACGATGGGTGGCTCCTCTTCGGCTTCGCGACCGCGAACGAGAAGCGCGTGTTTCAGCGGCTGCTGAGCGCGAACGGGGTCGGCCCTTCTCTGGCTCTCGGGCTGCTGTCGACGCTCTCCGCCGAGCGTCTCGTGCGCGCGATTCGCGAGCGAGACATCGCGACGCTGCAGGGCGTGCCGCGCGTCGGAAAGAAGAAGGCGGAGCGGCTCGTGCTCGATCTGTCGGACAAGCTGGACGATGTGGCGGGATCGCCGCTGTCGACTGGCGCGCGGCCGGAGGGCGCGAGCGCGGAGGACGCGGTTCGGGCGCTGGTGTCGCTCGGATACGCGACCGTCGACGCCGAAAAGGCCGTGCGCGCGGTCCTCGACGCCGGAGGCACGAAGCTCACCGCGCCCGAGCTCATTCGTTCGGCGCTCGCGAAGATCGGGGGGCGCTGAGGCGGAGCGCTGCGAGGCGGGTGATCGCGGTTGCATTGATGGCGCAGCGCGCGCAACTTCGAGCATGACTACAGCCCGCCGCACCAGCACGTTCACCGAATCGGTGATCCGTGAGATGACGCGCATTGCCAACGAGCACGGCGCGCTCAATCTCGCCCAGGGAATGCCCGACTTCCCGATGCCCAAGCCGATGAAGGATGCGGCATGCACGGCCATCCACGCCGACATCAACCAGTACGCGATCACCTGGGGCACGCCCTCGCTGCGGCTCGCGATCGCCGGAAAATACCGGCGATGGTACGGCATGGATGTCGATTCGGAGCGCAACGTCACCGTCACCTGCGGTGCGACCGAGGCGATGGTGAGCGTGTTTCTCGCGCTGGTGAATCCGGGCGACGAGGTGATCGTGTTCGAGCCGTACTACGAGAACTACGGCCCGGATGCGATTCTCGCCGAAGCGACGCCGGTGTTCGTGCCGCTCGCGCAGCCGGGCTGGACGATCGACGCGGACAGGCTGCGCGCAGCATTCACGAGCAGGACAAAGGCGATCATCGTCAACACGCCGCACAATCCGACCGGGCGCGTGTTCACGCGCGACGAGATCTCGCTGATCGCGGAACTCTGCGTCAAGCACGATGTATATGCATTCACGGACGAGATCTACGAGCACATCCGCTACGCCGGCGATCATCATGCGCTCGCGACGTGGCCCGGAATGGCGGAGCGCACGATCACGATTTCCGGCCTCTCGAAAACCTTCAGCTGCACCGGTTGGCGTCTCGGCTACGCCATCGCGCCGGAGGCGGAGTCGGTGGCGATCCGGAAAGTGCACGACTTCCTCACCGTGGGCGCTCCTGCGCCACTTCAGGAGGCCGGTGCGATTGGCATGGCGTTCGACGCCGACTACTACAATCACCTCGCGCTGGAGTATCGGGCCCGCCGCGACATCATGTGCGACGCCCTGCGCGAGGGCGGATTCACCTTCACCGTCCCGGAAGGCGCCTACTACGTGCTCGCCGATTTTTCCCAGCTGAGCGACATGGGCGACGTCGAGTTCTCGAAGTGGCTCACGCGCGATGTCGGTGTGGCTCCGGTGCCCGGCTCGAGCTTCTTCCGGGCTGGAGACGGCGGCAGCAAGCTCGTTCGCTTCGCCTTCTGCAAGAGGCACGAAACGCTGCTCGCCGCCGGTGAGCGCCTCGCGAACCTTCAGGCCCGAGTGTGATGCAAACGATGTCCCGCGCAGAGATCACGACCCCGGAAGTCATCGCCGAGGAATCGGTGGTGGAGCTGTCGCTCCGGCCGCAGCGCCTGGCCGAGTTCATCGGCCAGCAGAAGGTCAAGGACTCGCTCGCGATCTACATCGAGGCGGCACGGGCGCGCAACGAGTCGCTCGACCATACGCTCTTCTACGGGCCTCCGGGCCTCGGCAAGACGACGCTCGCTGAGCTCATCGGACGCGAGCTGGGCGTGAACATCCATACGACGTCGGGGCCGTCGCTCGAAAAGCCCGGAGATCTCGTGGGCACGCTCACGAATCTGCGCGCACGCGACATTCTCTTCATCGACGAGATCCATCGCATGCGGCCCATCATCGAGGAGTTTCTCTATCCCGCGATGGAGGACTACAAGATCGAGATCCGGTTGAGCGACGGACCCAAGGCGCAGACGATCACGATGCAGATCGAGCCGTTCACGCTCATCGGAGCCACGACGCGCTTCGGCATGCTGACGTCGCCCATGCGCGCGCGCTTCGGCATTCCGCTGCGGCTGAACTTCTATCCGATGGAAGATCTCGAGCAGATCGTGATTCGATCGGCCGAGGTGCTGAAGGTCGACATCGATGAAGGTGGCGCGATGGAGCTGGCGCGCCGCTCGCGCGGGACGCCGCGTGTCGCCAACCGGCTGCTGCGCCGCGTGCGCGACTACGCGCAGGTCAAGGGAAACGGCCGCATCACGCGCGAGCTGGCCGATGCGGCGCTCGCCATGCTCGATGTCGACCAGTTCGGGCTCGACGACATGGATGCGCGAATCCTCAAGACCATCATCGAGAAGTTCGACGGCGGTCCCGTGGGTGTGAAGACGATCGCCGCGGCCATCGGCGAGGACGAGCTCACGATCGAGGAGGTGTACGAACCCTTCCTCGTGCAGAACGGCTTTCTCCAGCGCACCCCCCGCGGCCGCACCGCAACGCCCCAGGCGTACCGCCATTTCGGATTTTCGCCTCCGGCCGCCGTCCCGGGACAACCGACGCTCTTCTGAATCGTCCATACATACACTGTTCACGGTGTGCGGCGTGTATGAGCTGCTGAGCTCACTTGCCAGGACATTCCGGGAGTCGTATGGACGTTTCCACCCAAGAACGCTGGAAAGAGCACAACGAGAGCGGGCGCCGGCACTTCGACCGGGCCGAATTCGCGGAGGCTGAGCAGGCGTACATCGCCGCACTCCGGCAAGCGACGTTACTTGGTGCGGTCACCTTGACCGAACTCGGCCAGGTCGCGTTCTCACTGAGGGACTTCCAGCAGTCCGAAAGCTATTTCCGCCGCGCGCTCACCATTCGCGAACAGGCGCTCGGGATGGAGTCCGTTGAGCTCATGCAGGCGCTCAACGACCTCGCGGCGCCGTATTACTCGCGCGGGGAGCTCGAGCAGGCGGAGCGACTCTACCGACGCGCACTGACCATCGGCGAGACGCATCTCGGCGAGCTCCATGCCGACCTGACCGTCTCGCTCAGCAACCTCGCGCGCCTGCACCAGCGACGCGCCGACTGGCGCGCCTCGGCACCGCTGCTCGGCCGCCTGCTCGCGATCAAGCAGCGCACGGTGGGTGAGTCCCATCCGCACGCGATCTCGCTCATGCTCGCGGTCGCGAACGCGCGGAGCTCGCTTGGCGAGCACGAGGTGGCGGAGGAGCTGGTGCGCCGCGCGCTCGTGCTGCAGGAGCGCGCGCAGGCCGGTGAAGCGGACATCGTGCGTTCGCTCTCCATGCTTTCCAAGATCTATCTGGCGAGTGGAAAGACGCAGCTCGGCACCGAGCTCGCCGACAAGGCGGCGAGACGCCAGAAGCGCATCGGGACGGTCCCGCGAGCGCGGAACACGCGCGCGCGACTCGACCGCGACACGCCGGATTTTTCCGTCGATGGCGGCGCACCCGCGCGCCCTCGCGCCGCGCAGGCTCCGGCCAATCAGTCGCGGGTGAGCAAGGCCATGTCGCCACGAACGGCCGGACCCGCGTCGTCGGGTACCGCGTCGGGCGCCACGCCACGCACGCCGACCCAGGCGCGGTCGCCGAACGTGCCGAGCACGCCCTCGACGCCGGCCGCGCCCTCGACGTTCGGCCTGATCCGGACGTATGCGCGGATGATCTCGGATGCGGGCACGCAGCGAGGAAAACGCCGCCCGTGGTGGTCGAGGCTGTTCGGCCGCTGACCTGAAGTTGGGTGGTCCCCGCGTTCGAAATCGGTGAGTCCGCGGGGAGTCTCTTGACAGCGTCACGCACGCTGCGGAACTATGCAGTATGCGGTACGCAGTGCTGGCTCTCTTGCTTGCCGCGAAGGTGCTCGCGGCGCAGACGAGTGCCCAGGAGAATCGCTTCGCGACCGTCGATTCCCTGGCATCCGAAGGCGACTCCGCGGGCGCTCTTCGCCTGCTGGACGCCGCCGTGCGCGCGAACGCCAGCGACGGCGAGGCGTGGCATCGTCGCGGTGTGCTCGCGTGGCGAATGTCGGGCGCCGAGAAGCGCACGGGCTTCATGAAGCGAGCCGCGAACGAGGCGCTTCTGAATGTCGCCGATTCGTCGCTGCGCCTCGCCACACGCTACGCACCCGGATCTCCGGGATATCTCGTCGATCTCGGACGATTCGATCTGACGTCCAACTCCGCCGCCGTGCGCGGGCGCGCGAAGGCGCTGTTCGAAGAGGCACTCAAGGCCGCGCGCAAAGGGAACGATGCCGCCGTGCTCTCGCGCGCCGCGGACGAGATGGGGATGACGTGGTGGCGGCACTACGAGGACATCGCCGATAGGAACATCTACAGCGCCATCATCAAGAACGTGAAGGATCGCACCTTCACGAGGGATCCACGCTCGATCGCGTATTTCGTCGATCGACAGGCGATTCGCGCGGCGGCGCAGGACTGGTCGGGCTCTCTCGAGTATCTGAAGGCGTACGAGTTCTTCTCGGAGGCGCTGCGGGCGCAACCATCCAACCCGAGCGCGGCACGACACATCTATCGCGCGCTCGTCGATCGGCAGCGCTGGATCGAGCTCGAGCATCTGGCGCGCGTGCGCCTCATCGACGATCACAAGGATGCGTGGGCGTGGCTGGCACTCGGCCTCGGCGCGCACAGGCTTGGCGACGAACATCAGTCGGGCACGGCGTTCGACAGTGCGCTCGCGTACCTGCCGCCGACCGAGCGGGCGCGACTCAGCAATCTTTCACGCATCGTCACACCGAAAGACAGCATCAGCCGCAATCGCCTCCCGACCTCCGAGCTCGAGAACGATGAGCGGATGTACTGGCTCATGGCCGACCCGCTCTGGGCGACGTCGGACAACGAAGGTCGCAACGAGTTCCTGAGCCGCGCCGTCTTTGCGGAGCTCCGATTCTCGGTCGAGGAGTTCGGCATTCACGGCGTCGATACCGATCGCGGCGACATCTACGTGCGCTACGGCCCGCCGCCGGCGGTGATCTCGTTTCCGCCCGACGCGCTCAAGCAGGGCGAGCACCGCATTCGCATTCTCTGGTGGTACAGCACGGAGGAGACCTTCCTGTTTCGCCAGCTTCCCACGTATGGAGTCGCGACGCTCGACCCGGACGACGCTCGAGAGACGGAGCGTCTCCGGGATACGGTCCCAGTCGCGTGGACGAACGCGGGCGCGAAGCCGCTCGCCGACTCGATCGACGTGGCCCTCACGCGTTTTCGTGCGTCATCCGACTCGTCCGACGTGTACTTCGCGGCCGAGCTTCCGGTGAAGCGCATGGTGCAGGACGTCGACCTCGCGCGCGGTGCGCTCGATGTGGAGCTGGAGGCGTACACGTGGCGCGCCAAGCCCGTTTTCACTGCCACCGCACACGAGACGATCGACTTCGCGCACCCGGACCTGAACCAGATGCACTCGTGGCGCACGCGATTACAAGCGGGAACGTTCCTCTATCGGGTGGAAGCGTTGCAGCCCGATGCGGGTCGGGGCGCGCGATCCGCCAGCCGGATCGAGCTCGTCCCGGGTGGCGGGTTCGGGCTGAGCGACATTCTCGTCGCGGATTCCCTGTCACCCACGAATCCGAGCACGGAGCGCTGGTCGGATTTCCGCATCGCGCCGAACGTGGGGCGGGTGCGGCGCGGAAGGTCCTTCGCCATGCTGTGGGAGACGTACGATCTGCAGAAGATGGCCAACGGGACGTCGTCGTACGACGTGACGATCACGCTGCGCCGCGAGAAGGGCGGAGGGCTCGGCGCGCTGGCGGCGAGGATCATTGGCGGCGTCAAGAGCGCGATCGGCATTTCCGGAAACGGGAGCGATCACATCTCGCTCAAGTTCCCGCGGCAGGCGCCGGCGCGTCCCGTGGCGGTGGACTACGTCACGCTCGACCTCGGGGACGCCTCTCCCGGCAACTATCTGATCGACGTGGACGTCACCGACCTCGCCACCAATCGCCACGTGTCCCGCGAGCGGCCGCTCACGATCGTGGAGTGACCCAGCCCGGCGCCCATGAGCGCGGGACGCGAACGTCCGATTACGACTTCGATCTTCCCGCTGCGCAGATCGCGCAGCTGCCACTTCCACAGCGCGACGCCAGTCGTCTGCTCACGGTGAATCGCGCGACCGGCGAGATCGCGCATCGCGCGTTCACGGCGCTCCCGTCGATCATCGCTCCCGGCGATGCACTCGTGCTCAACACCACCAAGGTGCTGCGCGCGAGGCTCCTCGGCACGCGCGACTCGGGAGCGCCGGCGGAAATTCTGCTGCTGCACCCACTGGCCGACGGCACGTGGGAGGCGATGGTGAGTCCGGGCGGCAAGCTGCACCCGGGACGACGGGTACACATCGCGCCCGGCTTCGACGTGGACATCGTATCATTGACGGACCGGCGCACACGCATCGTGCGGCTCGTGACGGACGAGGACGTCGCCGCGGCGATCGAGCGGCACGGCCACGTTCCGCTGCCGCCCTACATCGACCGAGCCGACACGAGCGCGGATGCGGAGCGCTACCAGACCGTGTACGCGCGCGAAAGGGGATCGGTCGCCGCGCCGACGGCGGGGCTGCACATGACCGACGCGCTGCTCGCGGAGCTCGCGGCACGAGGCGTCCGTCGCGTGGATCTCGTGTTACACGTGGGCGCCGGAACGTTCAAGCCGGTGGAGGTGGAGGATCCGGCACAGCATCCGATGCACGAGGAGCAGTACGAGCTGTCGCATGCGAGCGCAGTCGCGCTGAACGAGGTGCGCTCCGGCGGCGGAAAGATCTGGGCGTTGGGGACCACGAGTGCGCGCGCCCTCGAGAGCGCCGTGCTCGCGGATGGAAGCTTCGCCGAATCCGGCGGGGAGACACGTTTGTTCGTTCGTCCGCCCTATACGTTTCGCGGCGTGGACAGGCTGATCACGAATTTTCATCTTCCGCGCTCGACGCTCCTGATGCTGGTCGCGGCGCTCGCGGGATATGATCTCACGATGCGCGCGTACAGGGAGGCGGTGGATGCGGGGTACCGGTTCTACTCGTACGGCGACGCGATGGCGATCATCTAGGGTGATCGCGACGCATCGCCGTGCGTCCGTGAGGTGTGCCGCGTGAGCGGCTCGCGATTCGGCTTCACCATTCAGGCGCGCGACGGGCGCGCGCGCGCCGGAGTGTTTCGTACGCCGCACGGCGACGTCGACACACCCGCGTTCATGCCCGTGGGTACCACCGCGAGTGTGAAAGCGCTCGATCCGCTCGACCTCCGCGCCATCGGCGCGCAGATGATTCTCGCCAACGCGTACCATCTGCATCTGCGCCCCGGAGAGGACGTCGTGCGTGCGATGGGCGGCATCCACCGCTTCATGGCGTGGGACGGACCGCTGCTGACGGACTCGGGCGGCTTCCAGGTGTTCTCACTCGAGGGAATGCGCACGGTGAGCGAGGACGGCGTCGCGTTTCAGTCGCACATCGACGGGTCTCGCCGCCTCTTTACGCCGGAGAGCGTGATGGCGCTCGAGCACGCGATCGGCGCCGACGTGATCATGCAATTCGATCATGTGATTCCAAGCCAGTCGGCGTATACGGATGCGCTCGATGCGAGCGACCGTTCGCTGCGCTGGCTCGAACGATGCTTGCGCGAGCACCGACGTCTGCAGGACGTGGAGGGGGAAGCGGGCGACGCGCAGACGCTCTTCCCCATCGTGCAGGGCGGCGCACACGCGGAGCTGCGGCGGGCGGCTGCGCGCGCGCTC
>DATGDQ010000356.1:0-10314 GCA_035310785.1 Gemmatimonadaceae bacterium
CGAATCGCACGCTGGTGCTCGTGCTGTGGACGCTCGCGGCGGGCGCGTGCGTGCTTCTTCCCTCGCTGTACTATCTCTTTCGCGTCTTCAAGATGCAGCGGCGAGGCTGAGCGCCGGCTATCGCTTGTTCACCGGAATGGCCACGCCGCTGTTCTCGCCGCTGAGTCGTTTGAGCCCGGCGCTCGCCTCGAGCGCATAGCGCTTGAAGAAGGGATCGCCGTTCTGCCACATGCCGGCAATGTGCGCGTAGCCGTCGCGCGCGCGTGCCTTGTCGCCCAGCTTCTCGGCAATGCGCGCGCGCTCGAATTCGGTGAGCTCACCGATGGGGGAGTTGAGCACACTGGTTTGATCGAGAATCGCCGCGGCCTCGGCGTCTCGCCCGCGCGATTCCAGCAACTGCGCCCGCGTGAGCCAGCTCCATCCGCACTCGTGACACAGACTGTCAGGCAAGGAAAAGAACTGGCGCATCGCTCCGACGGTGTCGCGATGGTCGAGCGTCAGATACGCACGCGCCAGCGCCAACGTGTACCGGATCGCACCGAGATCCTCCGGTGTCTGTGGGAGCTTGGCGACCGAGTCGCCCAGGTGGACGATTTTCTGCAGCATCAGCGTGTCGCCCACCATTCCCCAGACGCTCACGGCACAGGCACCACAGGAGCGCCCGCTCGCGATCTCCTTGAACAGGAAGCTGTCCGTCGCGGCGACCGGAGCTTCGCCGGCGATGAGCGCAATCTGTGACAGCTGCGTGCTCTTGGTTTGAGCCATCGCTCTGCCGAGGTGGCCTCGAAGGGCAAAGGCTATCGCGACTCGTCGCTTCCGAGTCGACGAATCCACGGCGTGTCCGTGCGACTTCGCTTTGAGATAGTACTCCCCGAGTCGAATGAGCGTCTCGCCGGAGTCCGGCCACTCGATGAGGGCCGGCGCCGCGCTCTGAAGCTGCTCGATGGACGCCGTATCGAGTATTTGCCTCGTTGCCGGCGTGTTCGCGAGCGCCGGATCCGTGAGTCGCGAGACGAGGCGCAGGCCGTCTGCCTCGTCATCGGTTGGATGTTGCGCGAGGTAGGCGAGAAGATACCGGCGTCCGTTTGGCGTACCGTAACGAAAGCCGATCTCGATCGCATGGATGTACGCCGGAGTGAATGTCGAGTCGAGCGCGATTGCGCGATCGAACGAGCGCACCACCTCCGTCTCCGGCACGCCGACTCTGTCGCCCCAACCCCAGTGATACTGCGCGTCTCCGAGCGCGTACCACATCGCGGGGTCATTCGGATAGCGGCGTACTCCCTCGTGCAGCGTCGCGAACAGCCGCAACTGCGCGTCGAACGGCACCACGTTGCGTGACTGACCGAGCCGGGCGAATTCACCACTGGCCACCACGAGCAGGCTGTCGCGCGGTGAAAGCCCATGATTGAATCTCGTCGCGCGCAACAGATTCGAGGTGGCGACAGAGTCACTGGCGCCACCCATCCAGCTACGCGCCACGCCATCCAGCATCAGCGCGATGCCAAATGTCGAATCGCTCTCTATTGCCCGGTCATAGCTGGCCACCGCGGAGTCCCACGCACTCTGCCGGAAGTACTGCTGTCCCTGCAGAAATGCCTTGAGCGCGGTCAGCGACGTCGTCCCCACCGACGACATCTGCGCGCCGCCAAGCGCGCGCGATTTCCCGAGCTCGCGAAGCAGCGCGATCGTGAGTGAGTCCGACAACCGGTCCATGTGCGACAGCGCATCCCTTCGCTCGATCTCGCCGAGCACTCGCCCCGAGCTCGCATCGACGACGGACGCCGATGCGCGCACGGAGTCTGCACCCGATCGAATCAAACTCCCGATCACCGCGAGTCGCGCCCCGGTTGCCTTCCCGAGCAATGTCGCCGACTCCTTGTCCGCGCGACCCGTCCATCGTCGCACCACTATTGTGGGCGACACGGTTCTGAGCGGCCCGGCCCCGTCGAGATTCCGCGACAGCACATCGACCATTCCCTCGTGCCACAGCTTGAGGCCTGCGTCCACGACATCGAACGGCGCGACGGCGACGAGATCCTGATCGAGCGGCAGAGTGCGCGCGCGTCGCGAGAGGACGATCCCGGCGATGATGAGCGCGGCCAGCAGCCCGCCGCCGACCATTGCGATCGACCCGCGTGCACGCCTCGCGCCCGTCGGAGCCACTTCCAGCGCGTCGCGAAACTCCTCGGCCGTGCGAAAGCGCTCGTCGGGCGTCTTCGCCAGCGCGCGCGCGATCGCGGCATTCACCGCAGGCGGCGTCTCCGCGCGCAGCTTCTCGACCGGAGGCGCAGGCTCCGTGAGGTGCGCGACGATCATGCTTTGTACCGATCCCGAGCCGCCGAACGGATGCTGGCCGGCGAGCATCTCGTAGCCGACGATCCCGAGCGCGTAGATGTCCGCGCGCGCGTCCACATGACTCTCCCCGGCGGCCTGCTCGGGCGACATGTACGTGGGCGTGCCCACCGACATCCCCGTTCCGGTGAGATTGCCCCCGCCCGACGCGTTCGCCGCGCGCGCTGCTACGATGGCACGGGCGACTCCAAAATCCGCGAGCACCGCGTGTCCCTCTTCGAGGAGGATGTTCTCGGGCTTGATGTCGCGGTGCACGATCCCCTGCCGGTGCGCATACGCGAGCGCGTCCGAGACCTCGATCAGAATCCGCACCGCGTCGCGCACGGGGAGCTTTCCGGCTGACTTGAGCCGGTGCCGCAGCGACTCGCCGCGTAGAAACGGCATCACGAACCACAGCAGCTCGTCGCCGGAGCCAGCGGCGAGGATCGGCACGATGTGCGGATGCTGCAGCTGCGCTGCGACCTCGATTTCCTTCTTGAATCGGGCGGCGCTCACTTCGCTCGCCAGCTCGGGCGGCAGCACCTTGATGACGACCTGCCGGTTCAGCGATCGCTCCGTCGCCACGAACAACCGGCTCATCCCCCCGCCGCCCAGCTCGCGCTCGAGTACGTACGCGTCACCGAGCGCCGCCTGGAGCCGTGCCGGGAGGAGCAGGTCGTTCATCAGGGAACCTCTCGTGGATGCTCGCCTAAGATAAGGAAGGAGTCGGGGCATCGTGAGAGCGCAGCCGATCCCTCTCGAGCCTTAACGAATCGGGTCGGGCAACGTCTCCCATGAGGAGAGCATTCAGCGGAGGAGCAGATGTTACGCAGTTGGAAGGTCGCCCTGCTGGGCATCACACTCGCAACCGCGCCGCTCGTTGCGTGCGCCAGCGCACCGCCGCGGTACGATCGCGTGTACGTTCGTGAGGCACCGCCGCCGATGCGGCGTGAGGTGATAATCGAGCGTCCGGGTCCGGACTACGTGTACATTCGCGGATACTGGATCTACGGTCGCGACGGTCGCTACGCCTGGGTGCCGGGGCGCTGGGCGCGGCCGAACGGTCGCCGCCATCGATGGGTCGATGGTCGATGGGTCCGTGATCGCCATGGCTGGTATTACATCGAGGGCCACTGGCGCTGATTTCCTGCGCCCCGCGCTAGCTACGTCTCGCCGCCGCGCGCTCGAGCAGCTCGCCGAGCGCGCGCGCGTCCGTCGTTGGTGCATCGCACACGTTGCCGCGACACACGTACGCGGTCGCTCGACCGTCGCTGAGCCCGCGCTCACGCAGCAAGGGCAGGGCGTTGCTCGCGCCCTCTGCGCTCGTTCCGCTCCCGACTCCCGCGACGAGTACGAGCGACGGCAGATAGCGACTCGATGTTTCGTGCAGGAGCGACTCGAACGCCGCCTCGCCCGGAATGCCCAGAATCGCGACCTCCGTCGCGCCGTGTACCGCGAGCTCCGCTGCGCCCAAGGCATAACCGAAGGCGATGGGATATCGCGCGAGCGGCTCGCCAAGCGACTCGAGCACCCAGGCGCCCCGTCGCACGTCCTCCGCGCTTCCCATCAAGTCGCCCAGGCGTAACAGCATCTCGGCCGCGAGTGAGTTTCCCGCCGGCACCGCGTTGTCCGTGAGCTCGCGCGGTCGCGCGATGAGCGGCTCGGCATCGTGCGCCGTGTCGAAGAAGCCGGCGGCCGCGTCGTCCCAGAACCACCGAACGGTGGCTTCGCTCACGTCCCGGGCACGGGCCAGCCAGCGCTCATCGAGCGTGAGCTCGTAGAGCGAGATCGCCGCGAGCGCCAGCGCCGCGTGGTCCTCGAGAAACCCGGGCCCCTTCGACGCGCCGTCCTTGTGAACGCGCATCACGCGGCCATCGCGCACCAGCTCGCGAAAGAGAAATTCGCCGTGGCGCACGGCCTCAGCGCGCCACCGCGCGTTCTCGAATGCGCGCGCGCCATCCGCGAGCGCGCGAACCATTAGCCCGTTCCAGCCGGCGAGGATCTTGTCGTCCCGCGCGGGGTGCACACGCGCCTCGCGCGCAGACCAGAGCGTGATGCGAGCGCTGGATGCGAGTGCCTCGAGCTCATCGAGCGCAATGCCGTTCCGGCTCGCGACATCTGCCGGCGCATGCGGCACGTGCAGAATGTTCTGTCCCTCGAAATTTCCGACCGCGCTCACTCCCCACAGGTCGCGAAGCACCGGCGAATTCTCGAACAACAGCGCGTCGAGCTCCTCGGCGCTCCAGACGTAGAACTTTCCCTCGTGTCCTTCGCTGTCCGCATCGAGCGACGAGTAGAACCCACCACCCGGCGCCGCCATCTCGCGGAGCGCCCAGTCGAACGTCTCGAGCGTCACGCGCTCGATCTCCGGATCGCGCGTCACCTGCCAGAGATGTACGCCCAGTCGCGAGAGGAGCGCGTTGTCGTAGAGCATCTTCTCGAAGTGCGGCACCAGCCAGTGATCGTCCACCGCGTATCGATGGAAGCCGCCACCGACCTGATCGTAGATTCCTCCGCGCGCCATCTTCAGAAATGAGGTGCGAACGATGGTGAGCTCCTGTGCGGCGCCGCTCCTGCGCCAGTGCCGGAGCAGAAAGTCGAGCGCCATCGTCTGCGGAAACTTCGGAGCGCCCTCGAATCCGCCGTTGCGCGCATCGTAGCGTGCGGAAATTCCTCGCGCGGCGGCGTCGAGCTGCGCGGGGGTCAGCTCCCCCGCGCTCACCGCCGCCTGCTGCGCCGCCGCGTAGAGCCCCCGCACGCGCTCCGCCGTATCGAGCACATCGCCACGACGTGTGCGATACGCCTCCGCAGCGGAGCGAAGCACCCGCAGGAACGAGGGCATCCCGTAGCGATCCTGCGGCGGATAGTACGTGCCGCCGTGAAACGGCACGCCGTCGGGAGTGAGGAACACGGTCATCGGCCATCCGCCCTGCCCGGTCATCGCCTGCACCGCGTTCATGTAGATGGCGTCGATGTCCGGGCGCTCCTCGCGATCGACCTTGATGTTGACGAACAACTCGTTCATCACCTGTGCCGTTGCTGGATCCTCGAACGACTCGTGCGCCATGACGTGGCACCAATGGCACGCCGCATACCCGATGCTGAGCAGAATCGGCTTGTCCTCGGCGCGCGCGCGCGTCAGCGCTGCCGCACCCCAGGGCTGCCAATCCACGGGGTTGTTCGCATGTTGGAGCAGATACGGACTCGTTTCACCGGCCAGGGCGTTCACGATGTGCGTCTCCACGGGTGCGAGGTGAGAGCGAAAGCTAGCACGGGCTTATCGTTCACCTCGATGCCCACGCATGAATCCGACCCGAACGCGCGGCGAAGCGCGTGGCTCGTGCTCGCGATCGCGCTGGCCGTGCGTCTCGTGGCCGCCGTGCTCGTGCCGCTCGCGCCGGACGAGACGTACTACTGGGAGTGGTCGCGCAGACTCGCCGCCGGCTATCTCGATCATCCGCCGGCCATCGCGCTGCTCGTCCGAGCGGGCACCCTCGTGCTCGGCGCAACACCGATTGGCGTACGGCTTTGCACCTTGCTCGCCGGGGCGCTCGCGTCCGCCGTGCTCGTGCGAATCTCCGGCACGCTTGGCGGCGATCGTGCGATGCTCCGCGCCGCTGCGATCATCGCGTGCATGCCCCTCGCCCAGATCGGCCTCGCACTCGCTACGCCCGACGCGTCGCTCCTCCTCTTCTGGTCCCTCGCGCTTGCCGCGCTCATCCCTGCGTTGCGCGACGAGAGCACGCCGCACACACGAGTGCTCGCGTGGATGCTGCTTGGCCTCGCCATCGGCTGCGCTTTGTCCTCCAAGTACACCGCGCTCCTCTTGCTTGCGGGCATTGCCGTGGGGCTCACGCTGCAGCCCTCCCTGCGCGGCCTTCTCGCAACTCCGGGTCCGTATTTGGCGCTCACCATCGCTATCGCGGTGCTCGCGCCGAACCTCGCGTGGAACGCGCGGCACGGGTGGGCATCGCTTTCGTACCAGCTCGCGCATGGCCTGGCGACGCATCGCGGAACTGCACTTGGTCACGAGACGCGGCTGCTTGGCGCACAGATCGGGCTCGTCACTCCTCTGCTGCTCGCCATGCTCGCCGCTGCCGTGTACCACGCGCTGCGCGACAGGCGCGACCCCCTGCGCACGACGTTCGCCGTCATCGCCAGCATCACCTGGCTGTTCTTCGTCGCGAGTGCGTTGCGCGCCGCCGTGGAGCCCAATTGGCAGGCGCCCGCGTATCTCTCCGCGATCGTGCTCGCCGCATCCGGCGAGGGAGCGGCGCGCTGGGATGAGGGGCGTGCGCGGATCTTCGTTCGCGCCTCGCTCGTCCTCGCGGCTGCGACGACGCTCCTCATCTACGTGCACGCCGTGTTTCCCTTCATGCCAGTAGATCCTGCGCGCGACTCCACCGGGGCTGGATTCGGGTGGAGCACGCTGGCTGCCCGGGTGAACGCCGCGCGATCGGATGCGCCGCGCACCATCACGACGTGGGTGGGTGGTGAGCGATATCAGGAAGCATCGGAGCTCGCCTTCCATCTCCCCGACCATCCCGTCACGTTCGTGATCGATGTGAACGGACGCCCCAATCAATACGATCTCTGGCCATCGTTCGCGCAGCGCGCTCGTACGGGCGACAGGCTCATCCTCGTGCTCGGCCTCTTCGCTCGTCCGGAGGACGATCCCGTCATCGCGGCGCTCTCTCCCCACTTCGTGCACGTGACCCTGCGCGAGGTCGTCGCACTGCGGCGAGGCTCGATCGTGCGCGCGTTTCGCCGCGTCTGGGTGCTCGACGGGTGGCGCGGAAGCTGGCCCCAAACCGGGCTCGCCCACTGAGATCCGGGCGACTCGTGCTTGCCACTCCCGCATCTCGTGCGCGAACTTCCCTGTGCAACGCCCTGTCCACTCATTCATCGGAACATCGCATGCCGGCCACTCTCGCCAGCGATCTCGCGCGCTATCTCGACGACAACGATCGTCGATTCCACGACGAGCTCTTCGACTTTCTGCGCATTCCAAGTGTGAGCGCGCGCTCCGAGTACGATGGCGACATGCAGCGTGCAGCCAAGTGGGTGTCGGAAAATCTTCGCACCGCCGGCTTCGACACGGAGATCATGCCGACGCCCGGTCACCCAGTGGTGCTCGGTGAATGGCGCAAGGCAGCCGCCGGCGCGCCGACGGTTCTCGTGTACGGTCACTACGATGTGCAGCCGGCCGAGCCGCTGGATTTGTGGACCTCGCCACCGTTCGAACCGACGATGCGGGACGGCCGCATCTACGCGCGCGGATCCGTCGACGACAAGGGCCAGCTGTTCGCCCACATGAAGGCACTGGAGGCGCACCTGCGTACGCGCGGAAGGCTCCCAGTGAACATCATCGTGCTCGCCGAAGGTGAAGAGGAAGTCGGCAGCGACAACCTCGAGGCATTCGTGACCACGCACGCGAAGCGTCTCGCCTGCGACTACATCGTCATCTCGGACTCATCGATGTTCGCACCCGGTCTTCCATCGATCCTCTCGTCACTGCGCGGGCTCGCATACTTCCAGATCGATCTCGAGGGCCCGACGAGCGACCTGCACTCGGGCAGCTACGGCGGCGCGGTCGTGAACCCGGCGATGGCGCTCGCGCGCATTCTCGCCACCTTCTTCGACGGTGACGGTCATGTCGCGATCCCCGGCTTCTATGACACGGTTCGCGAGTGGGATCCGAAGGTGCGCGCGCAGGTGAAGGCGCTGCCCTTCGACGAAGCGAACTTCAAGAAGGAGGTCGGCGCACCCGCCCTCGGCGGCGAGGCGGGATACTCCACGCTCGAGCGCCTGTGGATGCGCCCCACGTGCGAGGTGAACGGGCTCCTCAGCGGATACACGGCCGAAGGGTCCAAGACCGTTCTGCCATCGAAGGCGATGGCAAAGGTGAGCTGCCGGCTCGTCGCGAATCAGACGCCGGCCGAGATCGAGCGGCTCATGCGCGCTCACATCGCGCGCGTGGCGCCCGCGGGAGTGAAGGTCTCGGTGCAAATGCTCCACGGCGGCCAGCCCTGGAGCGCCGAGCTCGAGGGGCCGCTCTACGATGCCGCGAAGCGCGCGCTCAATGCAGCGTTCGGGCGCGATCCCGTCGTGATCGGCGAGGGAGGCTCGATCCCTGTCGTCAGCGATTTTCAGCGACTGCTCGGCGCACCCGTGCTTCTCGTGGGCTTCGGTCTTCCCGGCGAGAACGCGCATGCACCCGACGAGTGGTTCGCGGACGAGAACTTCACAAAAGGGATGCGCGCGATGGCGTCGCTCTGGGATGAGATCGCGGTTGGCGCGGGAATCGGCAACCGCTAGAGGTCGCGACTAGCTCCTGCTCGCACCGTTCAGCGATGAGCGAAGTGCAGATGGCGACTTCCCCAGTACACGCAGGAACGCCCGCCGCATCACATCGGCATTTCCAAATCCGACGGTGGCGGCGATCCGCTTGACGTCCCGTGTCGTCGACTCGAGGAGTCTGCGCGCAGCCTCGACACGGAGATGAAGAACGTATTTCGCCGGTGTGGTGCCGACATCCGCAGTGAACACGCGCACGAAGTTGCGGACGCTCATCGACACACGCTCGGCCAACACCGGTGTCGACAGGTCGCGACACAGGTTGTCGACGATGAAGGCCTGGAGCTCCTGAATCGGTCGCATCTCGCTCGCCTGCGCGGCAAGGGTGACACTGAGCTGCGTCTGTCCGGCCGGTCGCCGCAGGAAGAGAACCAGCTCTCGCGCCGCAGCGATCGCAATCGCACTGCCCAGATCCTCCTCGACCCACGCCAGCGGGAGATCGATACCGGCAGAAAAGCCACTGGACGTGTAGACGTTTCCAGCCTGGACCCAGATGGGATCCGGATCGACGGACAGTGCTGGATATCGACGCGCAAGCTCGTGCGCGTATTTCCAGTGCACGGTCACTCGCTGGTTCGACAGGACGTTGGCCTGCGCCAGCAGGAACGCGGCAATGCACACGGCGCCGACACGCCGGCACTGTGGTGCGGTGCGATGGAGCCATTCGGCCAGCTCGTCGTTTCGCGCGTTTCGTGTCGAGACCCCGCTCACGATGAGAAGCGAATCGATGGCTCCGTGATCCGCCAGATAGTGCGCGTGTGCGGTGAGTGACAAGCCGCTTGCACCCGCTATCAGTCGGTCGACGTTCGTCGTGACCACTCTCATCTCATATGGCGGGACGCTGCCGCCGCGCAGTCGACTCGCCGTGCTCAACACCTGTACTGGACCCACGAGGTCCAGTTCTTCGATTGGCGGAACCACCAGCACGAGAATGCGTCGACTCGTGCGGAGAACAGGCTTGCGGGTGGGCATGTCGTAAGTATGTAGCAGCCGGTCTCAAACTCAACAAAATGGCACAAACCGACGGGAATTCGTCCGGTTGCGACGATCGTCGCGAGCTATTCTCGCGTCGTGTCGAGCAACGGCGAAGTGCCTCTTCGAGGTGAGACGGTGCTGATCACGGGTGGCGCGCGCGGCATCGGGTTGGCGATCGCAACCGCGTTTGCCCGCGCCGGAGCCGCGGTGGCGCTCGTCGCAAGAACGACGAATGAGCTCGCAGAGGCGAAGCGAGCCATCGAACGGGTTGGCGGTGTGGTCGAGGCATATCGGGCTGACGTCACCGATCAGGCGATGATGACCGGAGTGATCGAGGCTTTGCGGGATTCGCTCGGGCCGGTCACGATCCTCGTCAACAACGCCGGATTGGTTGAGCCAATCGGACCTTTCGGCGAGTCGGGGCTGGACGAGTGGTGGCGATGCGTGGAGGTCAATCTTCGCGGCCCGGTGATTTGCACGCACCTCGTGATGCACGACATGATTGCGCACGGGCGCGGACGCATTCTCAACATCGTCAGCGGAGCAGGGATTGCGAGCCTTACGTACCTCTCCGCCTACGTCGCCGGAAAGACGGCGCTCGTTCGATGGACCGAGTGTATCGCGGCCGAGCTGGCTCCGTACGGTGTC
>DATGDQ010000357.1:0-7787 GCA_035310785.1 Gemmatimonadaceae bacterium
GCTGAGGGGAGAGCCGCGCTTTCAGAAGATGGTGGCTGGCGAGGGCTGAGACGCGGCGGCGCACACGCACGCGCCGCCGCAGACTCGATTCACTCGCGCCTCATCCGCCCGCGCAGTACGAGCACCCCGCTTCCTGCGCGCGATTCACTCCCCATGTGCCGGACGGAATCACCGTGATCCCCGGAATGATTCCCGCCGTCCAGTCCTTGAGTGCCACATCCGGCGTCACACCGGCTCCCGCTGCGAACTTTGCGCTCAGAAAGTGAAGCGCCACGTTGCACGCTCCAAAGATCGTCCCGCGCGCGAGCAGCTTGTCGATGGCCATGTCGGGGATCTCCAGGCTCCCCGGCTTCGCATTGAAGAACGGGTTTCGCTCCGCCGGCGCCTTGGTGGTCGGATCCATGATCTTCATTGCCTTCCCGATCTTGTACTTGGACCACACCGCGTCGGTGAGTGCCAGCGGGAATCCCGCGTGGCGCAGGATGACGACCGGCGTTGCGGGTGACGGATTCATTCCCTCGTACGGAAGCATGAACGTGTACGCGAAGGCGAGCGGGAAGCCGTCGTTGAACGCGAAGGCGTCGACCGCCATCTTGTGCTTCACCTTCAGTGGACCCGGCCAGGGATTCGAATCCGGCGACTTCGGATCCGTCGAATTCGAGTCCGGAGTCGCGGCGGCAGCGGCGCCGGTCTTCTCCGCTGCGCATGCAGTGACGGGGAGAAACGCCGTGAGCCCGAGGGCTGCGGTTCCTGCGGCGAGACGACCGAGGAACGAGCGACGCGGCGATGGGGAAAGAAGGTCTTCACTCATTGGATCCGTCCTGCGCGCTCATCGCGCGCCGTTGTGCGCGCGAGCGCGCGCGGTGTCCGCGCCCGAGGGCGCACCGGTCTTGCTGCGATATGGCACATCCGAGGGACGGCCGCCAGCGGGCCAGTCGTTCTCCTTTCCTGCGAAGTCCGGACGAGGTCTCGTATTCACGTAGCGGGCAACGTCCAGCGCCTGTTGGGGCGTGAGCGAATTGGGCTTGTCGAACGGCATGTTGTGAAGCACGAAGAGCGCGGCGGTGCGATAGCGCGCCATCCCCGCCGCAATGTTGTACGACTTGGCCCCCCACAAGGGCGGCGCGACCACCGATCCTTCACCGTTCGCACCATGGCAGCGAACGCAGTTCTCGACGAAGATTTTCGCTCCGCGAGCGGTGTCCGCTTCGAGCGTCGCGAGCTGCGGCGCGCCCTGCGCCTTCACCGAGTCGCCCACGGCGACGCCGCGCGACATCCACGCGAGGTAGGTGACGATGTCGCGCATGTCGCTTCCGTCCGGCGGCAACGCCTTCCCATTCATGCTGCGAACGAAGCAATCGTTCACGCGATCCTCGATGAGATCCACGCGCGCACGACGCGCGCGAAACTGCGGATAGCGAGTGTAGGCGCCTATCAGCGGGAGCCCGCTCGCGCGTCGCCCTTCATCGAGATGGCAGCTGAAGCATCGGAGGGAGTTCCCGACGTGGGTCGGGAGACTGTCGTGCGTCGCTGCGAGCAGCGCGCGCCCGCGGCGAACGGCGTCGCCCAACGCGCCCGGCGGAGTGGTGGTGTCTGCTGCGGTGTGTGCCTGCGGTGTCGTCACCTTCGCCGGCCCCGCGGCGGCGGGAGCATCTCCCCTCCCGCACGCCATGGCCAACGCGATCATCGTCAGCCGCACACGCGGGCGCTTCACGCGTGTGGGATCGCGCTGTTTGCTCGTCGTGCACCTCGGCGCTCCCCGGAAGAGCAGCGTTGCACACGATGTAATGCTTTTCATGTCTCGCGTCCAGTGTTTTTTCGTGCGGCTTCTAATGCGCGGTAGTCCTGTGCACGAGCTTCCGCGTGAAAAAATCGAAGGATGCCGCGTATGCCGCAAGCCAATTCCGGTGCAACAGGAAATCGTGCACCTCATCCGGAAAGATCAACTGCTCGACATCCACGCCCTGCTTTCTCAGGTCTTCGGCGAGCTGCACGGTCTGGCTGAACGCCACGTTGCGATCGTCATCGCCCTGAATGAGCAGCACCGGCGAGCGCCACGTGGACTCGTACGCCATCGGCGATGACGTGAATGCGAGGCGGCGCGCCTCCTGATCCTTCAGGATGCGCCATCCCGGTACGAACGACTCCCATTCCAGATTCCAGTCGTGCACGCCATGCATGTCGACACCGGCAGCGAAGATGTCGGACGAGCGCGCGAGCGCCAGCGCCGTGAGGTAGCCCCCGTACGACCCGCCCCACGCTCCGATGCGCGACGAGTCGACGTCCGCGCGCCCGCGGAGGAAGAGTCCCGCCCCCTGCACGTCGTTGTACTCGCTCGCGCCCGTCGCGCCGTAGTCGAGCGCCTCGCGGAAGTTGAGCCCGTAACCGATGCCGCTTCGATAATTCACGGCGAGCACCACGAATCCGCGACTCGCGAGAAACTGATTCATCGCGTACGCGTTGCTGTAGTAGTACATGTAGTGCCAGCCGAGCAGCATCTGCCGGCGCGAGCCGCCATGGAAGAAGACGAGCGCTGGATGGCGCTCACCCTTTGCGACGCCCGGCGGAAGAAAGAGCTGGCCGTGCAGCAGCATGCCATCGCCGGATGAAAAGATGACCTGCTGCGGGGTCACCAGCGCACTCGCGGGAAAGCTCGGCGGAATGAGCTCGGGCGCGATGTCGCGTGGCGCGGAAGAACCGACGACGATGGCGGGGCGCGCGGGCATCTTCGCATCGGAGCGCAGGATCACCACCGCTTTCCCATCGCTCGCTTCCACCGGCGCCCACTCGATTCCCGTGCCGCGCGTGACCGCGACTGGTCTTCCGCCCGCCGCCGCAACCCGCCAGATGTGGCGACGGTCGATGTCGCCCTGATTGGATGAGAAGAGCACGCTCGAATGGTCCGGCGTCATTGAGACGTGCTCGACCTCGAACTCGCCGGGCGTGAGCGGCATCGCCTCTCCGCCGGAGACTCCAACGGCGTAGAGATGCGTGTAGCCATCGCGCTCCCAGGGGAAGATGATGCGATCGCCCTGCGCCCACATGAGCTGTGCGTCGGAGACGATGTCGCGAAACGCGCTCCCCACTCCCGGCTTCGCCTTCCAGATCTCGTGTCCCGCACCCGTAGCGACGTCCGCCAGGATGATCGACCACGGCTCTTCGGTGCGAATGGCGCCGAAGGATGGTCTGCGCGATGTCGTCGGCGTGCGAATGAAGGCGATGCGCGCGCCATCGGGGGACCAGACCGGAGATGAGTCCCAGTCCACGGAAGGGGAGAGATACTGAAGTGTGTTCGCCGAGGCATCATAGACGCCGACGAAGTTGTGATCGTTGCGCGCGCTGACGAACGCGAGCTTCTCGCCCTTTGGCGACCAGCGAAGCTCGCTCGCATTCCCGCGCGTGTGCGTGAGCTGCGTCGCCGGCATCGTGTCGCGCAAAGACGCGCCCCAGATCTGTCCACTCTTCACGAACGCGATGCGATCGCCCGACGAAGAGATTGCGGGAGCGTGTCCATCGCCGATGCGACGCGGAGCGCCGCCCGAGAGCTGGACGACCCACACCGCTTGCGTCTCGCCCGCGACATCGAGGGCGGGATTCGGTATCTCTCCGTGCCCGTTCGGATTTCCACCACGCACGTACGCGATGGCATTTCCGTCGGGCGTGAAAGCGAGCTCGGTGATCTCCTGCCCATCGTCGCCACGATACGCCGTGATCCTGCGCGCCTTGTAGTCGGGCGGCCGAGCCACCCACACGTTGCGGGAGCCCGCCTCATCGAAGGTCCACGCGACAGCGCCACCCGAGGGCGCTGCAATCAGCCCATCCGGGAACGGAGCGCTGAGCAGCTCCTCGAGCGTGATCTGCTTTCCCTGCGCGGCACAGGGAAGCGCAACCGCGAGGACCAGGGCGGCGAGCGAATGGCGCATGTGTCGGAGATTGAGGGGCGCGCGGTGTCGGGAAGCGATGGACCACCCGCGCGAATGGTCACCATCAGGATCGATGGTGACCAATCTGCACCTCGTTCAGCGACTTCTCAATTCAGCGCGCGCCGGCTGCGCGCCGCAATTACATGGAGTCGACCGGCGGCGGATCATCGGGTGGAGCTGCGGTGCCCGTCGAATCCGGCGGATTCCCCAGCTTGCGGGGCAAATAGATCACCACGTCGCTCGTGCTGCTCCCGGACGAGACGAAGCCCCACGTCGAGTTGCTGAAGAAAGGGTCGTTGGCGGGCGGTGTTGCCACCAGAAAATAGTCGCCTTGAGGAATGGCTGTGACGAGAAAGCGGCCATTCTCATCCGTCACAACCTCTCCGATCTTCGTCACCGTCGTCCACGCCGTATCGCTCGGCCCAGTCGGTTGGACCGTGACCTTGAGATTGAGCACGACGGTCGCGCCGGGAATCGGCGTGAAATGACTCGGGTCGGACAATGAGGTGGAGTCCACCACCACGCCCCGCAGTTCTCCCTTCGCATTCGGATTCGTCGCCGCAACCGTGATGGCTGCGCCAGACCAATCCGATTTCCTGGAGCTGTGAACGGCGGTGGAATCGGAGCATGCGATCGCAATCAGGGCGATGGCAACTCCGCCGACAAATCGTGTGCGTACCATGTGCGTCTCCGGATGAGCTGTGTCTGGCCCGCGTCCGCGGTCCTGTCCGCGCGTGTGGGAGCCCATCGAGAAGACCCGGGTACAAACGTCGGCGTCACCCGCTCAACGAGATCGCACGCGCCTCGATCATCCGACGCGATCTCACCTCGCGGCAGGCGTCCTCTAATCCATTTTGTCCGAAACTGAACTATTTCTGACACATCCATTCGCCACAAATCGCTTGCCATAATCGAATGCAGTCTTCTATATGTAGACACGCGAACGATCGATCGAGGAGAGCCGCCGATGCCGTTTACTGACAGCCGTTTACAGCCCGCCAGCGCCGCGCTCATCGCCGCGTTGATGCTCGCCGGCCTCTCCTCCTCACGGGCAGTGCAAGCGCAGGCGCTCAGCTCTGCGCTGGATGTCGGAATCGCAAGCGGAAACGCCTTCGCGGGAGCGGCTCCCAGCGCGCTGCTGCTTCAGCCGGCGATTCGCTGGGATCATCCCAGCACGAGCGTGAGCGCGCAGGCGAGCTGGCTCGCCTCGCCGAGTGCGCACATGGATGGCGACGCGTCGGTGAGCGGGCGCTATTACTCTCCCGCATTCGGCAACCTTCGCCTCGAGCTCGGCGCCGCCGCGGCGCGCACGGCAGGTCCCGACGTCATCAGAGCGTCGAACGCACTTCAGGGGGATGTGAGCGTCTCGTACGCATTCGGCAGTGGCGGCGTGTGGCTGGGCGCAGCGCACCGTGCCAGCTCGATCGATTCTCTGCCGGGTCAACTGCAGATGTTCAGCGCCGGCAGCTGGCGACGACTGGGTAGCACCGTCTTCACCGCATCGGTCACGACGAACAGCTCCGGAGGCAGCCGGGACGTTTTCGGCGCAATCGATCCCAGCAACCCGGGCTCCGGCATCGGCGACACGCTCTCGCGCAACGGATCGGTGCCCGCGCGCCACTACTCCGATGTCGAGAGCAGCGTGTACTGGTCGCACGGGCCGCTCGCCCTCGACGGGCTGATCGGTACTCGCGTGAGCACCTCGTACGGCCAGCGCACGACCTGGGGACATGCGCAGGCGAGCTGGGCACTGGGCGGACAGTTTGCGCTCGTCGCCACCGGCGGCTCGCGCGCATCCGAGCCGGCGATCGGCCGACTGGGCGGCAACTTCTTCTCGTTCGGTGTGCGGCTAGCGAGCGCGCCCTGGATCGCGCACGCGCTCCATCCCGGCGCGCGGAGCACTGCGAGCAGCTTTGGCGTGCGCGCGGATGGACCCGCGCGCATCATCTACGTGCGCGCGCCCGCCGCGCGCACGATCGAGCTGATGGCGGACTTCACGGACTGGCAGCCCGTCGTCATGCGCCACGCGTCGAACGACGAGTGGCAGGTTGCGATGCAGATCGCGCCCGGCACCCACCGCGTGAACATCCGCGTGGACGGCGGCCAATGGAGCGCTCCTCCCGGAGCGAGCACGGTTCAGGACGAGTTCAACGGAGTCGTTGGGCTCGTGGTGATTCCATAGCGCGTCGCCCTGCCCCTGGTGTCGAGAGTGACGCCGTGCTCGATGGCAGGGTCTCGCCTGTTGTGGAGCTTTCTGACGCCGCGCTCGTGGACATCGTTCTCAGGGGCGAGTCGGAAGCGTACGCCAGGCTCGTGGCTCGGTACCGGGATCGATATGCGCGATTCGCGCTGCACATGCTCGGCAATCGCGAGGATGCCGAGGAGGCGTTGCAGGATGCGTTCGTGCGGGCATATCGCTCGTTGCATCGGTGCGGCGACCCGGCACGCTTCGGCAGTTGGCTGCTCGCGATTCTCGCCAACCGGTGTCGTACCGCGGGGGGGCGGCGCGCTCGACACGAGCGACGCTTCGTGTCCGCGGAGGACCGGCACTACGCGATCGCGCTCGATCATCCCGCGGATGCGACGGCGTGGCGAGAGGAGATCGGGCGGGCGCTCGCGCGACTCGATGCCGATCAGCGCGAGGCATTCCTGCTGAAGCACGTGGAGGACATGGAGTACGAGCAGATGTCGGCCATCACGGGAGCCGGCGTGTCGGCGTTGAAGATGCGTGTGAAGCGAGCGTGTGAGCGGATGCGCCGGATGCTGACGGAGGGAGAAGATGCGCCAGCACGATGAGTTCGAGGATAGAGAGCCGGGCGATGACCTGCTCGAGCGGGCCGTGGACGAGCTTCGACGGCCACTGCGGGTGAACGCCGCGCTCTTTGACGCACGAGTGATGGACGAGCTGCTTCGCACGCCCACAGGGCTGCGCGAGCGCTTCGAAAGTCTCGTGCGACCGCGCACGTTCCGCATCTCGCCGCTCGTGGCGCTCGCGGCCGGGCTGCTCTTCGCGGTGTCGATCGCCGGATCCGTGCTCTACGTGCTTCCTTCGTCTTCGCGAGCCCGTGAGGGCAGCGTCGCGCGAGCCGAGCGGGGCGCGCCGCTCGTGGAATTCGGCTTCGCCGCACCGCACGCGTCGAGCGTCGCGCTCGTCGGCGACTTCAACAACTGGGATCCCGGAGCGACACCGTTGCGCGCCGCATCGACGGGTGGCGTGTGGTCGGTGGAAGTGCCGGTCTCGCCGGGCCGTCATCTGTACGCGTTCGTCGTCGACGGCAAGGTGTGGCGGCCGGATCCCGCCGCCCCGAAGGCGACGGGTGAAGATTTCGGCGAGCCAAACTCCGCGCTTACGGTGGCCGACCCGAGGGCGGCACGATGACGCGTCGCACGCTCGCGCTGATTACTGCGGCGGCGATCTCGCTCGCCCCCGCTGCACTCCGCGCGCAGGACTCGCGCCTCGATGCGCGCCTGGATGCGCGCACGCGCGACGCGGTGGTCACGATCATCGACAGCGCGCGTGCCGAGGGAATCCCGAGCGAGCCACTCGTGCAGAAAGCGCTCGAAGGCGCGAGCAAGCATGCGGACGGATCGCGCATTCTCACGGCCGTGCGCACGCTCTCCCGCGAGCTCGGCGACGCGCGCGCGGCGCTCGGACCCGCGTCGACGGAGGCGGAGGTGACCGCGGGTGCGAGCGCGTTGCACGCCGGGATTGCACCCGAGGCGCTGGCTCGCATGCGCGCGTCGCGCGCGCACGGCTCGCTCGCGGTCGCGCTGGCGGTGCTCACGGACCTGGTTGCGCGCGGTGTGCCGGGCGATACCGCAACGAGCGTCATCTCGGCGCTCACGGGCGCCGGTGCTCAGGAT
>DATGDQ010000358.1:0-2520 GCA_035310785.1 Gemmatimonadaceae bacterium
TCGAGAACCCACGCGGGAAAGTCGTTGCCCTGGCGCCTCGACGCGCGTTGCATGGTGGCTCGCAACTCTATCATGTGCGCGTCACTCAAATCCGCGTACGGGTACGTGTAGAGTGCCTTGTACGCGGCGAGCCGCGCCGGACTGTCGGGGCGCAACGGGACCGGCAGCTCGTACGGAACTCCGTCGAGCGCCAGCGCATCTGCATCGGAATCCCCCGGAGCGACGCTGTTCGCGTGGCTGTGGTTGTCCACCGCGCGAATGTTCGCGATGAATGCGACGAGTGACGGATCGGCGCGCGCCTGAGCCATAGCACGCGCCGGGAGCGATGCACACGCGAGCATCGCGACCCAAAGAAGGAGCACGGTCGCGCGCATGCCGGCCCTTACTCCCGGGCTGTCTCGATGGGTTGCGCCTACTTCTTCGGCGCGGGAAGCGGCGTGCTCATCTCGGCCACGAGCTTCCATCCGCCATCGATCTTCTTCCAGACGTTGAGATACGCTCCGTTTGCCCTCGAGGGTTTTCCGCCGGGTGGCGTCGTGGTCATCGCGAAGGTACCGTGATCGAACGCCATGCTGCCGTCGTCGGAGAACTTGACCTCATTGGATTCGATCTTCGGATCCGTGACCGCTGACTTCACCATGTCCGTGTAGAGTGCCCGCACCTGACCGATTCCGATCGATGGTGCACTTCCGAATCCATACGACACGGCATCGGGTGAGTAGTATGTCATCAGCGAATCGACATTCTTCGCCATCACCTGACGCATCCAGCCCGAATCGAGCGCGATGATCGTGCGCGCGTCTGTGGAATGGTCGGTAGCCGCTGCAGTGGTCGTACGAGCCGCGGCCGGTGCGGCGGAGGTATCGGGAGCGCTGTCGCTCGCCGGCTTCGCGCAGCCGGCAACGATGCAGGAGAACGCAATGATTTCAGCGACACGACTCCGTGTGTTGTGCATGAGAGCTCCCTGCGAAATGGTGGACGCGGCGTGCGGTCGAGTGGTGCGCTCCGTAGATGCATTGTGGCTCCGATTCGCCGTCCTGTCCAGCAACGCGGCCCGAAACCTCCTTCTCGATTCGAGAGAGTTGGCCGAGAGATCGCGCCCACGTGAGGTGCTCTTCTTCACGACGTAGCACGGTTATGCGCGCGACTGAGTCGATGAGGTCGGAGAAATGCAAAGGCCTCGGGTATGCACCCGAGGCCTTTGAGGTATGCGGAGCAATGCTTCGCTACCGACCGGCGGCACCTGCGGTTGCGGCCTGCGGCACGCGTGAGGGGCGGGCAAATCCCTCCCGGTTTTCGACGGGAAGATATTCGTTGCGGCTCATGCGCCCGAGCATGGGCTCGAGAGCATTGCGAAGCTCGTCCACTGAAGACGCCTCCCAGATGCACACAGCCCGAGTCCCATCGGGCGTCGGAAACGTGTGGTGGAGTTTGAGCTTCGGTGAGATGGCGCTCGGGTCGGCGGCGTTCCAGAACGCGGCCGGCTCGGAGATGGTGTGCTGGACCATGATGTACATGGGTCCCTCCGAGTGAAGGAAAGGTGCTGTGCGAAGAGGTAGATGCGAATGTCCCGAAAGCTTGTCAAGGGGCGCCCGACTGGACTATGGGTTGCTCACGAACCGCGGCGGTGTCGCCGTGTCACCAAACACCCAGGCCGTCAGGTAGGCCAGCCTCAGAATCTTCGCCATCTTCGTGTAGTCGATCTTGTCGGCCGTATCCGTGATGTGGTGGTAGTCCGGGTGGAATCCCGTGAACCACCAGAGAGCGGGAACGCTCTCGAGCACGAAGGGAAACTGATCGCTGCGGAAGAAGATGTTGAGGGCCGCTTCGTGATCGAATCGATCGTCCAGCACGAGGCCCACCGCTGCATTCTGCGCTACGACCACGCGCTTGTAATCCGGACTGTACCTGGCGCCGATCAGGTTGAGCCGATTGCTGGTTTCCTTCGGAATCTCGATCAGGCCGTCCGTTTGCGGTGAAGGCGCTTCGTCGCGGCCAATCATGTCGAAGTTCAACATCGCACGCGTGGTGGCGAGAGCGCCCACGGGGTGAGCCGCGAGAAAGTACGAGCCGAGCAGCCCACGCTCCTCGGCGGCGAACGAGATGAAGAGCACCGAGCGCTTCGGTCTCGCCGCGTTCGCGTGGAACGCACGCGCGAGGGCGACGACGCCCACCGTGCCGGACCCGTTGTCATCGGCGCCGTGCCAGATTCCTTCGGCCGCAATGCCGTCGTGATCGTGGTGACTGCTGATGATGATCGTTTCGCCACGCAGCGCAGGAGAGCTGCCTTCCAGCAGACCGCCGACGTTGTAGGTGATCCCTTCCTTCATGTATTGACTGCGCAAATGAATCGAGAGATCGGTATTCGGAAGCGGACGTGACTGGGGCTTGAGATCGCGGTCGATGATTTCCTGGGCGCGAGCAGGCGTGATCTCGGCAGTCTTCATGAGCTCCCGCGCGGCGCTGTCGGACACAAGCAGAATCGGGATGTCCAACGTGTCCTGTTGAAGCGCCTCTGAC
>DATGDQ010000359.1:0-6454 GCA_035310785.1 Gemmatimonadaceae bacterium
GGAAATCGTGAGCGGAGTCGCGAGCACGCTGCAGTGCCTTCACCGCCAGGGGACGGTGCATCTGGGCCTCACCCCTGAGAACATCCTGTTCGATGCGCGTGGTCGCCCGAATCTCACCGATGTCGGGATTACCAACATCATGGCGAAGGCTCCTCGAGCGCGGGGAGCGCGACCGTTTCGAGCGAGTGCGTACGCCGCACCGGAACAGCGCCGGTCGCAGAAGGTGGACGGGCGTGCGGATCAATATTCTCTCGCGGTGATCGCGTACGAGCTGCTCACGGGACACACCCGGATGCACGAGGAAACCGTGCAGGGCATCGCTACCGTGGATCCGATCGAGGTTCCTACCGATGTCCCGCTGCGGCCGGGCTACCCGCTCTACGTGAACGCGGCCCTTCGCCGCGCGCTCAGCGTCGTTGCGGACAACCGCTACGCGACCGTCGTCGAATTCGCAGACGCCCTTGCGGGCCGTTCACGCAATTCCACGAAGACTGTGCAGACGGCGCGCGTTCCCCTCGTCCTGGACCGTCGTATTCTCCTCACGGGAACCTTCGCCGCGTTGATCGCGATCGGCGCGATCGTGATCGCCACGAGCGCTCCCGCGCGAGAGGCAGTAGGCGGCGCGTGGACCGCGGTAAGCGAGCGTATGAGCGTGCCGCGCAAGAATGCACCGAGCGAGGATAGCTCGTCCACGTCCGCAACGGTTGCGGCGACCAATCCGCCGGCACTCCCGGCCACTCCACTGAATACTCCCATTCGCACTACCGCGACACGGCGAGCGAAGACGCCGCCACCTGCGGCGCCCAAACCGGCTCGCATCGTGGCGGCCGCCCCGGCGGACACTGCGCCAAAGGCGCCCGTCGAGACTCGATCGAGCGCCGGGACGGTGCAGAACACTTCGCCGCCGAGCGCCCCGAGCGTCGACGCCGCGCAATCCGGCGGGACGTCGCTCTGGAGCAACGCACGCTCCTGGTTCGCCGAGAAGTTCGGACAATCCTCCACTCCAGTGGTGTCGGGCCAAACGGGATACATCCACGTCTCGGTAGACAAGGGTGCGACGGTCGTCCTTGTCGACGGCGTTCCGCGGGGGAGCGCACCGCTGACGATACCGGTCGAGCCTGGACGTCACGTCGTGGCCGTCACGGGCGCGCTCAAGTACAGCGCCTCGCCAACCGAAGTGAACGCATCCGCGAAGGAGATTGCCTCGGTGAGCTTTCACAGCGTCGGCCGGCCCTAGAGTCGAGGCTTCGCCGACCAACCGTAGTGAGACCAGTTCGCTCGGTCATGTTGCCCGAAAGCGGACACCCGCATATGTTGTGAGCAACAATCTCGTCGGGTGTTCTTGCCGTCGCGCGTCTCACGTCCATCGCCCAAAAAGAGTCCGGTGCCGGCCGCGATCGATGTGCTGGCGCGATTCGCGTCGTCGGTCGCGACGTCAACGCTCACCGATGCACTGAGCTCCGCGCTCCCCCTGTTGGTGCACGCCGTGCGCGCCGAGTACTGCGCGGTCGAGCGCATCATCGCGGACAGAGTGGTCACGTTGGCCGAATCGGGCGCGCAGCCCGAGAGCAGCGACTCGATGCATCACCTTCGCGTTCCCATCGAGGCGTTCGGCACACCCGTCGGTGCGCTGCGCGTGCGAACGGCCGCACGGCTGAGCCGTGACGACAAGAAGCTCCTCGAGGCAAGCGCAAACATCCTCGCGCCGGCACTGGTGGCGGCGATCCTCACCGATCGCAGCGTGCACGATGCCGCGGAGTCCACGCGCGGAAAGACACTCGAGAGTCAGTTCACGCAGCGTGTGCTCGACTCACTCCCGCTCGGCATGCACGTCGTCGATCGCGATTATCGAATTCGCGCGTGGAACCGGACGCGCGAAAGTGGGCTGCAGGGTGTGCAGCGAGACGAGGCTCTGGGGCGCAGTATTTTCGAGGTGCTGAACCGGCAATCCGAAGAGGAGCTGCGCCGGGAGTTCGACGCCGTGTTCGAGACCGGAGAGATTCTCCGGTTCGACATCGAGTCGGGTGCGGGAGCAGATGCCCGCGTCTATCGGATGTCCAAGTCTCCGATTCGCGACAAGGAGGGAGTGGTGACGCACGTCATCACGATCGGTGAGGACGTGACCGATGCCGTACGCGCGCAGGAGGAGGTCGCCCAGGCGCGCAAGCTCGCCGCCCTGGGCACTCTCGCCGCGGGCGCCATGCACGAGATCAACAATCCGCTGGCGACGATCGGTGCGTGCTCGGAGACGCTCGCGATGCAGCTGGCCGATGCGAGCTTTCCGGAATCGCTTCGCGATACGTTCTCGGAGCTGTGCGACATCATCGATCACGAGGTCCATCGCTCGAAGCGAATCCTGAATGGCCTGCTCGATTTCAGCAGGCCCACCGGTGCCACACGCTCGCCGGCCGAGCTGCACGACATCATCGATCAGACGCTTCGGCTGCTCAAGTACCATCCGACCTTCAAGTCAATGAGGGTCGACGTGCAAGTTGCGCCCGACGAGAGACTGCTGGTGCGAGCCGATCGCGACCAGCTCGTCCAGGTGCTGATGGCGCTGATGCTCAACGCCATGGACGCGATGGGCAACGCCGGCACCATTCGATTGAAAGCCTTCCGCTCACCCGTGCGAGGAGAGGAGCTGATCATGGAGGTGATCGACCAGGGCAGCGGAATTTCCGCTGCGGAGCGACAGCGAATCTTCGAGCCATTCTTCACCACCAAGCCGCCGGGACGTGGCACCGGACTGGGCCTCGCGATCTGCTACGGCATCGTCGCCGATCACGGCGGCCGCATCGAGGTGGACAGCACTCCTCGCAAAGGGAGCACCTTTCGGGTGATCCTACCACTCGCGGAGCCTGCGACATGAGAGATGACAATCGCATCAAGGTCTTGATCGCGGAGGATGAAGAGCACCTCGGATCCATTCTCGAGAAATTCCTCGAGGGGCGCGGCTATCAGGTCGCCGTGTACACCGATGGCCGTTCCGCGCTCGACGCGCTCCGGGCCGAAGCGTTCGATGTCGCGCTGCTCGACATCGTGATGCCCGAAATGGACGGACTCGAGGTGCTCCGCCAGATTCGCGAGGAGCTGTCGCCGCCCGAAGTCATCATCATCACGGGCAATGGCACGATCGAGACTGCGATCAGCGCGATGAAGCTCGGCGCGTACGACTATCTCGCGAAGCCATATCGCATGGCGGAGATCGATGTGATGGTTCGTCGCGCCTGGGAGAAGCGCGAGCTGACGCGCGAGAACACGCTCCTGCACAAGCGGCTCTCGCTGGCCGAAGCATCGTCGGAGATCATCACACAGTATGCGCCGATGCAGGCGGTGCTTTCACTCGTCGAGCGCGTCGCGCGAAGCGACTCCTCCGTGCTCGTGCTCGGCGAGTCCGGCACCGGCAAGGAGCTGATCGCGCGCATGATCCATCGTCTTTCGCATCGGACCTCCGGGCCGCTCGTCGACGTGAATTGCGCCGCCATTCCGGACACGCTGGTCGAGAGCGAGCTTTTCGGCCACGAGCGGGGTGCTCACGCTGAAGCATCGACGCGAAAGCTCGGACTGTTCGAGCTGGCCAACGGCGGCACGATCTTCATGGATGAGATCGGGGCGCTCGATCCGAAGGTGCAGGGAAAGCTCTTGCGGGCGCTCGAGCTCGGAACGTTCTACCGGGTTGGCGGCACGCAGAAGGTGCGCTCGGATCTTCGCGTGGTTGCCGCGAGCAACCAGGATCTCGCGCAGCGCGTCGCGAACGGAACCTTTCGGAGCGATCTGTACTATCGTATCAACACGATCAGCATCACGCTGCCGCCGCTCCGCGAGCGCAGCGTCGACATTCCGCTCTTGGCCCGTCATTTCCTGGAGCACACGCCGGATGGCATGTCGCGAACGCTGAGTCCCGACGCCATCGAGGCGCTGCAGGCCTATTCGTGGCCGGGCAACGTACGCGAGCTGCGCAACGTGATCGAGCGTGCAGCACTCGTTTCCAGCGGCTCCGTGCTGCACGCGGCCGATGTTCCGGTGGGACCGCTGCCCGCATCGGATGGCGGCAGATCGACGGATCCGCTGGCCCCGCTCGAGCAGGTGGAGCGGCAGCACATCGAGACGGTATTGCAGCATGCGCGATGGCACCAGGGCAAGGCCGCGGACATCCTCGGCATTTCGCCGAAGACGTTGTACAGGAAGATTCGCGAATTCGGGCTGCGTCGTCCGAACGAGCGTTGAAGCGGATGCAATGAAGATTCTGGTGATCGAGGACGACCCCACCGTCGGGCAGTACGTGAAGCGCGGGCTGGAGGAGCAGCGGTGGGGAGTCGACCTCGTGACGGATGGGGAGGAGGGGGAGAGTCGAGCCGCGGCGGAGCAGTACGATCTCGTCGTGCTCGACATGCGTCTGCCCGGACGCTCGGGGATCGAGGTGCTGCGCGCGATCCGCGCGCGTGGCTTCGAGCGTCCGGTGCTCGTGCTCACCGCGCAGGATGCGGTGGATGCGAAGGTCGAGGCCTTTCGCGCGGGCGCGGACGACTACGTCACCAAACCCTTCGCGTTCGAGGAGCTTCTCGCGCGCGTGGAGGCACTGAGCCGTCGCACGCCGACCATATCCGCGCCGGTGCTCAAGGTCGCGGATCTCTCGCTCGACAAGAACACGCGCACGGTTACGCGCGCGGGTGAGGCGATCGAGCTCACGCCCAAGGAGTACACGGTGCTCGAGTACCTGATGCGGCACGCCGGACGCGTGATGAGCCGCACGCTCATCACCGAGTACGCGTGGGGATATCACTTCGACCCGGGAACGAACATCGTGGATGTCGTGATCAATCATCTGCGCAAGAAGATCGACAGCACGCGCACGGTGAAGCTCATCCATACCGTTCGCGGAGTCGGCTACGTCGTGCGAGTATAGACTGACATGAGCACGATTCGCGCGCAGCTCACGACCGCGTATGCGGCGGCGCTGATCGGCACGGTCGGCGTGTTCGCGGTCGTGATCTGGACGACGAGGCGCGAGGGCGCGGCGGAGACGCAGCGCCAGCACGCGCTCACCGAGGCGAATCTCGCCCTTCGTCTGATTCGACAGTCGGAGCTCGCGGGTGAGCCGGTGACCGCGAATCGAGATTCACTCGTCGGTACGCAGCTCGACGCGCCGCTTCGCAGGATGCTCGACGGCATGCCCGACTACTTGCTCGTGCTCGATGCGAGCGGGCGCATCCTGTACGTATCGGCGCCGATTCGCGACCTCAACGCTGATCCCGACCAACTGGCCGCGCTCATGGCGGCGGCTGTGAGCGCGCCGACGAACGGGACGGCGAAGACGGTCACGCTCGACGATCGCAAGCTGCTGATGATCGCGCAGTCGCCCGCCGACCGCGGCTCCGCCGTCTCGCGCGTGGTCGTCGCGACGGCAGCCGACGTGCCGGACCCCGGCAATCGCGACCTGATCGAGAACATGGCTGCGCTCGCGCCAATCCTGCTCATCGCCTCGATCGCGCTGGCCTACGCCATCGCGGGGCGCGCCTTTCAGCCCGTGGATCGTCTCGTGAACGAGGTCCAGGCGATCACGGACGGCCGAAGCTTGCACCGGAGGCTTCCGGTCACGGCCGGCGAGGAGATCGCGCGGCTCGCGGTGACGCTGAACGAAATGCTCGGGCGGCTCGAAAGCTCGTTTGCCGCCCTGCGCCGATTCACCGCGGACGCGAGCCACGAGCTCAAGACGCCGCTCGCCGTGATGCGCGCGGACGTGGAGCGTGCGATGAGCGAGCGCGCGCCCGCGCCCGAAAAGCTCATCGCGCTGGAGGAGGCGCTGCACGAGACCACGCGCATGGCGGATCTCGTCGACAGCCTGCTCACACTGGCACGCGCGGACGAGGGCCGCTTCGATCTCCACCGCGAGCGCGTGTCTCTCGCCCCGCTCGCCTACGAGGTGTTCGAGACCGCGACGATCCTCGGCGAAGCGGCCGGGCTCAAGGTGACGATGCCGGAGGTCGCGGACGTGGTGGTGCTCGCCGATCGCACGCGCCTGCGTCAGCTCTTCCTCAACATTGTCACCAACGCACTCAAGTACACATCCGCCGGGAGCGTGGAGCTGAGTCTGGTCGCGCACGATCGCACGGTCGCGTTCACGGTGCGTGACACCGGGATCGGCATCTCGGCCGCCGACCTGCCGCACATCTTCGAGCGCTTCTATCGCGCCGATCGTGCGCGTTCGAGGTCGGCCGAGCGCGGCGGCTTTGGTCTGGGGCTGGCGATCAGTCAGTGGATCGCGGAGGCGCATGGCGGAACGATCTCCGTTCGGTCGCGGCTCAGTCGCGGCACGACGTTCACGGTGACGCTGCCCGTGGCGGAAGAGGCACCCGCGCCGAGCGAACCGGAGAGCATCTCGGCCGATTGATCATTAGGACAACGCTAACGATCGATTCATGAGTTCTTAACGCGGGGGGAATGGGCGCTACAC
>DATGDQ010000360.1:0-5945 GCA_035310785.1 Gemmatimonadaceae bacterium
GCCGCACGTGACGCACGAGTGCGCGGCGGTGAGCTTTGCATCGGTGCGCCTGCCGCAGTGAGCGCAGTACGGAAGTCCCGCCTCGATGATGCCGCCACACCATCCACAGCTCACGGCATCGCCTCTCTGCCCGGGCGTGAGGGCAAAGTCGAGCGCACGCGCGGCGCTCGACGCGCGTCTGCCGATGCTCGGTGAGGGCCGGTGCAGGTGTGGCGGCCGCGGACCAACCGGTGGCGAGCTCGCGTCCGAAACCGTGGAGGACGAGATCGGCGAAGCTGCTGCGGCGCCCACGGGCTTTCCACAGTCGATGCAGTAGAGAGACTCGGGCGTGTTGGAGCGGCCACAGAATGCGCAGTCAGTCAAGCTTGAGCCTCCAGGGAGTACCCCGGTAAGACGCGTGAATATATGGTCGGGTCATTGCGAAGAGCAATGAAATCGAGTGCCGAGAACGACTTACCGTGCTGGAACACGGGCGCGCGCGACTCGGCAATCGTCACGATCGGTGCGGCTGCTGCTCCCGCCTTACCCGGCGCGCAATTAGGTTGGACTCAATGCGTGTTCCCCTCGCTGTCGTGACGGTGCTGCTCGCTGCCTGCGCGACCACCTCCCCATCGACCACGACCGCTCCTCCAGCACCCGAGCCACGCGCGGCGGGGGCGACGACACTGCCGCCGATCCCGCTCGTCACGGGCGCCCTCAAGCCGACGGTGGTCTATCCGGTGGCCAATTCGCTGGTCGAGGCGCGCGACTCGAACTTCATCTTCGGCTCCGTGGGAAGCGGACGCGCCAGGCTGTGGATCAACGGCGAGCCGGTGACCGTGTCGCCCAACGGCGCCTTTCTCGCGTGGCTGCCAGTGCCACCCGCCGAGAATCCGCGTTACGAGCTGGTGGCAGCGGAGGGAGCGGATACGGTGCGAGTGGATCATCCGGTGCGCATCAAGCCTCCGCCACTTCGGCTCGCAACGGACGGCGTGCTCGCCTACGACACGGCCTCCGTGACGCCCGGAAGCCGTCTCGCCCTGCGCGACGACGACACGGTGCGTGTGAGCGTGCGCACGGCACCGAATGCATCGGTGGTGTGGCGGGGTGACGCGGGCGCGGCGCAAGCGCTCACACCCGCGGGCACATCGTTCGCCGCGGACATGCCGGCACGAATGCTCCGCGCGCGCACCGAGCTGCTGCTCACACGCGGAAGCGACACGATTCACGTGCCGGTGCCTCCCGTGGGCATCGCCCTGCCGAATGCATGGGCCATGCTCGGCACGGACAGCTCGGGGGTCGACGCAACGGATCAGGAGCTGATCGGGCGGCCGATTGCAGGCGGAACGTACAAGTGGTTCTTGCTCCCGGGCACCGCGCTCGAAGTGACGGGGCGCAATGGCGAGTACTCACGCGTGCGGCTCGACTCCCAGCTCGAGATCTGGATGAGCACGGCCGACCTGCATCCGCTTCCGCCAGCGTGGCTGCCGATTCGTCGCGTGGCGGGAAATGCGCGCCTCGAGTCGCAACCCGGATGGGTAGATCTCATCGTGCCGATGCCCGGACGGCCGCCGTACTACGTGGAGGAAGGCGCGCACGAGCTCACGGTCACGCTCTACGGCACGACCATCAACACGGATCTCGTGAACTACGGCGCAAACGACTCGCTCGTGAGCGACGCCAAGTGGACACAGGAGACGAGTGAGCGCGGACACTTCACGCTTCATCTTTCGTCGGCGGAATACGGCTATCTCGCGTTCTGGCAGAACGGGGCATTCGTGCTTCGTGTGCGGCGGCCTCCCCGCATCGACGCGGGCTCGCCGCTCAAGGGGCTCACGATCGCGATCGATCCGGGACACCCCCCCATCGGCGCCACGGGTCCGACAGGGCTGTACGAGCCCGTGCCGACGCTCGCGGTCGGACTCGCGGTGCAGCAGATGCTCGAGCAGCGCGGCGCCAAGGTCGTGATGACGCGCACGACGCCCGATCCCGTCGCGCTCGGCGACCGGCCGATCATCGCGCGCAAGGCGAACGCGAATGCACTGGTCTCGATTCATCTGAACGCGCTGCCGGACGGAATCAATCCGTTCACGTCCAACGGCACGGGCGCCTACTACTTTCGATCGCACTCGATCCCGCTCGCCCGCGAGCTCGAGCGCGCAATGGTCGCGCGGATGGGGCTCCGCAATCTGGGTATCAACTACGACAACCTTCGGCTCGCGCGTCCGACGTGGATGCCAGCGGTGCTGTGCGAGGGCGCGTTCCTCATGATCCCGGAGCAGGAGAACGCGCTCCGCACTCCCGAATTTCAGCGCTTGTACGCCGCCGCGATCGTGGATGGACTCGAGAGCTACTTCCGGTCGTTGCCAGCTCAATGACGCGTGGGCGTGCGCGACTCGCGCTCGTCGTCGCACTCTGCGTTGCCCACGGCGCACCGGCGCAGGTGATCCCGAACGCGCACTGGCGTACGATCGACACGAGGCACTTTCACGTGCACTTCACACCCGCGCTCGAGCCTGTGGCGCGGCGCGCGGCCGTGAGTGCGGAGCGTGCGTACGCGAAGCTCGCAGCGCAGCTCGTCGAGCCGCGTGGCCCCATCGATCTCGTGGTTGCGGACAACGTCGATTTCGCGAACGGGTCCACCACGCCGTTCCCGACGAACCGCGTGGTTGTGTACGCGCATCCGCCGCTCGATGACCTGTCGCTCCGCTTCTACGATGATTGGCTCGCGCTCGTCATCACGCACGAGCTGACGCACGTCTTCCACCTCGACCGCACGCGCGGCTGGTGGCGCGTCGCGCAGCGCGTGTTCGGTCGCTCGCCCGCGCTCTTTCCCAATTTCTATCTGCCGGCATGGGTGACCGAGGGGCTCGCCGTCTACTACGAGAGCGACCTCACCGGCTTCGGTCGCGTGGAGGGGACGTACGAGCCGATGATCGTCACGTCCACCGCCCGCGCGCACGGCATGCTCGGCATCGACAGGTGGAGTCTGGCGACGACGCGCTTTCCCTATGGCGACATCGCGTACGGCGAGGGCGCGCTGTTCATGGACTATCTCGCGCGCACGCGCGGGGCGCCGTCCATTCCGAGGTTCGTGGAGCGATCGAGCGGCACCACGATTCCGTTTCGCCTGAATCACATGGCGAAGCAGGGATTCGGCATCTCGTTCAAGGATGCGTGGCGTCGGTGGGCGGACAGTGTGGAGGCGAGCACGCCGCAGGAGCGCGAGCCGTTCCCCGGTTGGCGCGACGTGACCAAAGGCGGCTACTTCGTGGGCTACCCGCGCTGGGAGGCGGACGGCTCGCTCTTGTACGTCGCGTCGAACGGACGGCAGTCACCGGCACTCGAGCGCGTGCGCACGGACGGATCGATCGAGCGACTCTCGCGACGGAACGGAGTCACGATGAACGTCCCGCTGGCTGATGGCTCGGTTGTGTACTCGCAGCTCGATCTGGTGAATCCGTACGAGGATCGCTTCGACCTCTACCGCGAGAGGAACGGATCGGTTTCGCGACTCACGCACGGCGCGCGACTCACGTCGGTCGACGCGCGCGCGGATGGCGAAATGGTGGCCGTGCGTTTCGATCCGGGTACGACGTCTCTCGTGCGGGTGCGTGCGGACGGGACAGTGATTCGCGCCCTGACGAGCATCTCACTTGATACCGAATGGGCGGAGCCCAGGTGGTCGCGACGGGGCGATCGCATCGCAGCCACGCGGTGGACGCGGGGCGGTTACACGCAGATCGTGGTGCTCGACACGCTGGGCCATGTGCTGCGTGAGCTCACGCGCGATCGCGCGTCGAACTCGCAGGCCGAGTGGTCGCGCGACGACTTGGTGATCGTGTACGCGTCCGATCGGACGGGCGTGTCGCAGCTGTGGGCGGCGTCCGCCGATGGAAATGGTGTTGATGACGCCGTCAGTGAGCAGCTCACCGATGTGACGACGGGGCTCTTCTGGCCTGCGATGTCGCCCGATGGCCACCAGCTTGCGGCAGTGCGGTGGGAGAGCGATGGCTATCACGTCGGGGTGGCGCCTCTCGGACGGACGCTCGCAGGGTGGACCGGTGCGCCGCTTCACATCGCCAAGGGTGATACGCTCCCAGCTGTCGCACCGCTCGCGAGCACCGCGCCTTCGCACGGCTATTCTCCGTGGCGATCGCTGCTCCCGCGCTACTGGCTTCCGCTGGTCAGTCAGAACAGCGTGGGCGGCTACACCTTCGGCGCGTTCACCAGCGGCAGCGATGTGGTGAATCGGCACGCGTATTACGCGCAACTCCTCGTCGACTTCGCTCGCGGCCAGCACGCCGCGTCGGCTCTGTACAGCTACGCGGGGCTCGGGCAGCCCGTGCTGCAGGCGGGCGTGGATCAGTACTGGGACGCCTATCGCGCGCTGGACAGCGGCGGCGCGTTCGTCGGTGACCTTTTTCGTCGCACGCGCGACTTCGATGCCGGCATCACGTTCAGCAGGCCTCGCGCGCGCACGAACGCGTTCCTGTCCATGGTGGGTACGTATGAGCAACGAGACTACACCACGGATCCCGCGCCGCTGATCTCGCGAATCGTCGGGCTCGAGGATCCGACGCGCAATTACTGGATACTCGCATCGTCCGCGGGATGGTCGAACGCGCAGGCGTCCGCGTTGTCGATCTCGCCGGAGGACGGCGTGGCGATCGGTGTGAGCGGACGCCTCAAGTGGCTCGAGGGTGGCGCCCCGATCGCTTCGAAGAACGTTTCGGCGTCCATCTCGGCGTACAAATCGATCGACGCGGGTGGCTTCGCCAGACACGTGATCGCGGTGCGCGCAGCGGCGGGCGTCGCCGGCGGCGCGGAGCAGAACGAGTTCGATCTCGGTGGCGCGAGCGGGGCGAACATCGATGTGCTGCCGGGGCTCTCGCTGGGATCGCGACGCACGTTCGCCGTGCGGGGCTTTCCGGTTGGCGTCGAAAGTGGCACGCACATCGTCGCGGGCTCGCTCGAGTACCGGCTTCCGCTGACGCGCGACCAGCACGGGTTCGGAAGCTGGCCGATGTTTCTGGATCGCACCTCGCTCTCGGTGTTCGGCGATGCGGGGAGCGCGAGCGGTGGCTTCGATGTTAGCGGGTCGCTCGCGGACAACTGGATCGCGTCGGCTGGTGCGGAGCTCGGATTGAATCTCGCGGTGCCGTACGACGTGCCATACCTTCTCCGCATCGGCATGGCCGCGCCGGTGATCAATCACTCCGGACTCGGGGTCAGGTCGCCAACCGTATACGTTCGGCTCGGCGTTGCGTTCTGAGCCTCTCCTCCATCGCATGAGCATGTCGTGACCATCGATTCCAGCGCGTACATCCATCCACTCGCCGCCATCATCGGCGACGTCACACTCGGCCCGCGCGTATCCGTGTGGCCCACCGCGGTCATTCGCGCGGACACCGACACGATCAGCATCGGCGCCGATACCAACGTGCAGGACGGCGCGGTCCTTCACGTCGACCGTGGATTTCCGCTCGTCGTCGGGGCGCGCGTGTCGATCGGCCATCGTGCCGTGCTGCACGGGGCGACGGTGGAGGATGACTGCCTGATCGCGATGGGAGCGATCCTGCTGAACGGGGTGGTGGTGGGCGCCGGCTCGCTCGTGGGTGCGGGCGCGGTGTGCCGGGAGGGAATGCGCATTCCGCCGCGCTCGGTGGTGCTGGGGGTGCCGGCGCGTGTGGCACGGGAGGCGACGTCGGAGATCACGGAGCGGATTCGGCGTACGATGGAGGGCTATCAAGCGCTCCAGGCGGAGTACCGGGCGGGGAAATATCCGCTGCTGGGCACGTGAATGCGGGCAAGATGGCTTCGGACCGGTCGCTGGGGCCATGAATCGCGCGGAGCTGGGTCGGGAGCGTGAGCAGAGGCGGTTGTGACGTCGGAAGTACATGCGGCGTCGGTGGTTCAGAGGTGGGGGGGCCGGAAGGCGGCGGAGGGTAACCGGTTAGAGTCTT
>DATGDQ010000361.1:0-4063 GCA_035310785.1 Gemmatimonadaceae bacterium
CCGCTGATCACTCCGGCGAGCGAGGGCTTCGAGATCACCACCTCGAACAGGAAGCAAAGGCCGATGGTCGCGATGAGCACGATCACGAGGGCTTCCAGCCACCGGAATCCCTTCGTCTGCAGAAACAGCACGACGAGCACGTCGAGCGCCGTGAGCACCACGCCGATCGTGATCGGGATGTGAAAGAGAAGATTGAGCGCGATCGCCGAGCCGATGACTTCCGCGAGATCGCAGGCAGCGATCGCCAGCTCGCAAATCACCCATTGAAAGAGCACGACCGGCCGCGAGTAGTGATCGCGACACGCCTGCGCGAGATCGCGGCCCGTGACGATGCCGAGCTTCGACGACAGTCCCTGCAGCAACACGGCCATCAGATTCGACAGCAGGATCACACAGAGCAGCCGGTATCCGAACGCAGATCCACCCGCCAGATCCGTCGCCCAGTTGCCCGGGTCCATGTAGCCGACCGCGATCAGATACCCGGGACCCGCGAACGCCAGCGCCTTTCTCCACGTCGACGTGCCGACCACCGGTACCGACCGATACACCTCGGCGAGACTCGGCGTGAGTCGCGCATGGCGCCATCCTCGTTCCTTGGGAGGATGCTCCGGCAGCTCCTGCGGAGGAATTTTCGAGATCGTCACTCAGCCCTCCTCACCGAGCGCGTCGACGAACACTTCTCGCGCGGCCTGTGGCGTGAGGCGCACGCGCTTGCCGCCCACCTTCAGCACGAGCGGCCCTTCGAACGGCTCCTGCGACACAAGCTCGATGGCAGTGCCCGGAGTGACGCCGAGCGCCTCGAAGTGCCGAAGCAGATCGGCGTCCTCATCGCTGACGCGACGGACGATGAGCCGTGCGGGTGACCGCTGCAGCGCGAGCGGAAGGTTCGATGTCGGCGCGATGGTTCCTGCGCGCGTGGGAATCGGATCGCCGTGCGGGCACGCGGTGGGATGGCCGAGCAGCTCGTCGATCTTGTCTTCGAACTCCTCGCTGATGTGATGCTCCAGCCGCTCGGCCTCCTCGTGCACGCTGTCCCACGAGAAGCCCATCGCCTGCACGAGGTAGAGCTCGATCAGTCGATGGTGCCGGATGATCTCGAGCGCGAGCTTCTCGCCCGCGCGCGTGAGCTTGACGCCCTGATAGGGCGCGTGGGTGATCAGCTTCAGCGCCGAGAGCTTGCGCATCATCTTGCTCACGGCGGGCGCGCTCACGCGCAGCCGCTCCGCGAGCTCCTGCGTCGCGACGCTGCCGTTCAGCGCGTGCGCCTTGTAGATGGCCTTGATGTAGTCTTCGACGGACGGAGATGGCACGGGCGCGAGGTGAGCGAGGGCGCTGATTAACTAAGGTTAACTCATATTAGGAGCGCGGTTAACCGCTGTCAAGCGTGCTCCTTCGTGTGTGGGCTGGCGCGACTACGAGATGCGGGAGAGCAGATCGCGCAGGATGCGCTCGGTGAGTCCCCAGATCGTGTAGCGTCCGTGCACGAACGCGCGAACCCGCAGGGTGCGGCCGTTCGACAGCGTGACATCCACCTCGCGAGACACATCGGCGTGCTGCAGCGCCGCGAGCGGCACCCAGAACGACCCGGCCACCTCCTCGCTGAGCGCGAGCGGCGCGTCTTCGGTGAGGTGCGCCACGAATGGCGAGATCGAGAGCGGTGGAAGCGCGGGAGACACTGGATTCACGCGGTCGAGCGCGCCGAGCACGCGGCCGAAGGTGAGAAGATCGATGCCGGTCTCCTCACGCGTCTCACGAAGCGCCGTGTCGAGCAGCGTGGCATCCCCCAGCTCGCGGCGACCGCCGGGAAAGGCAATGTGCCCGCTCCAGGGATCGCCGGCATAGCGTGCCCGCTCGATCATGAGGAGCTCGAGCGCGTCGCCTTCCGCGATGCGGAAGATCGCGGCAACGGCCGCATCGCGAACGTTGGGAGGTGATGCGAGCGCGGCACCTGCGGGTGCGAGCGCTCGTTCGAGCCGCGCCAGCATGTCGAGTGCGTGCACGCGCGTCGCGCCGCTATTCCTCGACCTCTCCGCCTGCATCGATCCACGCGGCGATGCCGCCGGCGAGCGACGTCGCCTTGTAGCCCTGGGTGCGCAGCACTTCGGCCGCCTGCGCCGACCGTGCACCGCGCCCGCAATACACCACGATCTCGCCCTCGGGGAACTGCGCGAGGGCCTCGCTCGCGACGCTGCTCACATGGGCGAGCGGGACATGAATTGCGTTCGGGATGCGAAACAGGTTCCACTCGTTCTGCTCGCGAACGTCGAGGAGCACGTCGCGCTCGCCCTGCTCGCGTCGCGAGCGCAACGCGCTGGGAGAGATCTCGTTTGGTGGTGCGTCCGGCATCGTCCTGGGAGTCTGATGTGAATGGCAGTGCTCACGCGAGCGCAAGCACGAGTCCTTGCGAGCGGGACATCTCCGCACGTGCGCCGAGTGGGATCGTCCATTGATCCGGAACATGACCGCACGGGATGTCACACACCACGGGGCCTCGCACGTACGCCGCGGCCTCCCGGAAAAGTACATCGAGCGAGCGGGGTGGCGCGTCGCTCTCCTCGCCGCGATCGGTGAAGGCGCCGAAGCAGAGTCCGGCGAGGCGGGCAAGCGCGCCCGAGAGCATGAGCTGACGGAGCATGCGATCAATGCGGTAGAGCGGCTCGTTCACATCCTCGAGGACGAGAATGGCGCCGTCGAAGCGGGCGGAGTAGGGCGTGCCGAGGAGAGAACAGAGAAGCGCGAGATTCCCTCCTTCGAGAGGTCCGGCGGCATGGCCTTCCTGCAACCAGGTCAGGGGAGACTTCGTCGTGAACGGGTCCGTCGCCTCGCTTCGTGGGCCTGTTGCGCACAGCAGCGATTCGCGAGAGAAGGGTGTGAGCACTGCGCGCGCGGTGGGGCCGTGATAGCTCACGAGATTGCAGCGGGCGCGCGTTGCGAGATGAAGCGCCGTGATGTCCGAGAAGCCGATGATCGCCTTCGGCGTACGGCGCAGCGAGTCGTAGTCGATGGCGTCGAGCACGCGCATCGAACCGTAGCCGCCACGCAGACACCAGATCGCGTCGATGCGCGGATCGCGGATCGCGGCGTTGAGGTCCGCGAGTCGCGATGCGTCGTCGCCTGCGAGATATCCCTCGCGCGCGAGCGCGTGCGGGTAGATGTGTGGCTCCCATCCCAGATCGCGCACGTTCCGTTCCGCGCGTTCGAGATCGGCAGCGCCGCCGAGCGGACCAGCGGGCGAGAGCAGTGCGATGCGCGCGCCGGTGGCGAGCGAGGGAGGTGCCGTGACGTGGGCGCTCATGCCTGCGTGCGCGGTGCGCGCATGGCGGTGGTTGCGAGAACGTGATGGATCATCCGCGAAGACGGACGATTGGCATACGCCATGCCTTTTTTCCTTCGGGCGAGTTGCCCTGGATGTGAACGCCAGGAATTCGATTGACGCTTCATGGATGGAGGATACACACGTGGCGGATCAGAATCGAAATCAAGGCTCGAACCAGACGGGCGGAGGCGATGGAAATTTCAAGTCGAATCCGACTGACAAGGAAGGAATGAGCGGAAGTGGACGTTCGGGAGGCGGAATGGGCGGCTCGGGAAGCGGAGGGAGTGGAAGTAGCGGAGGGAGCGGAGGTAGCGGAGGGAGTGGAAGCGGTGGGAGCGGGGGGAGAGGCGGCAGCAGCGGAGGCAGTGGTGGGACCGGGGGTGGGAGAAGCGGAAGTGGGAGTAGCGGCGGATCGGGTGGAGGGAGCGGTAGCAGCGGCGGCAGCGGCGGCAGCAGAAGCGGAAGCGGTGGCTCAGGCGGCATGAGCGGAAGCTCCGGTGGGTCCTCCGGATCCAGTGGAACGAGCGGCGCTGGCGGCAGCCGTGGGAGCGGCAGCACCGGATATTCCGGCAAGAGCAAGGAGGATGACGAGGAGGACCTCACCCAAGGCGATGAGGGCCTCGACACCGACGAGGATAGCTCCGGCTCCAAGGGATCGGGCGGCTCGAAGAAACGCTGATCGGCAGATCCTCTCCTCCGAAACGGGCGCTCGATGAGCGCCCGTTTCTTTTTTGCCGGTCGCGAACG
>DATGDQ010000362.1:0-4191 GCA_035310785.1 Gemmatimonadaceae bacterium
ACGTGTGGAATGGGCCGCCAATCCCGCTGGCCGGAGTAGTGGCGGCAAAGCTGGTAATCGGCCCCGTGTTCGTACACGGAATCGCGTCGCGTACGCTGGCGGGACTCGCCGCGGTGGCCGAGCGCGGTCCAGGACTTTCGAGAGGGTAGTGGCATGACGGAACGTCGCAGAGTCGTGATCTCGGGAATTGGCGCGATCACACCCATCGGTCTCACATCGGATGGGCTATGGGATGGCCTGCGCGCGCAACGGAGCAAGGTGCGCGAGATCACACGATTCGATTCGTCGCTCTTTCGCAGTCATCTGGCGGCGCAGGTGGACGACTTCGATCCGCGCGACTTTCTCGAGGCGAAGCGCACGAAGCGTCTCGACCGATTCGGCCAGCTCTCGGTGGCGGCAGCGCGCATGGCGCTCGAGGACTCCGACATCGATCTCGCCGCGGAGGATCGCGAGCGGATCGGTGCGATGATGGGCACCGCGCTCGGCGGCGTCGGCTATGCCGAGGAACAGTGCAGCGTGTTCTATACGGGGAGCGTGAAGGATGTGGATCCCGCGCTCGCGCTGATGGTGTTCGGCGGCGCGTCGAGCTGCAACATCGCGATCGAGTTCGGCGTGATGGGCCCGAACTCGACCAACGCGATGAGCTGCGCGAGCGGGACGATCGCGATCGGCGAGGCCTTCCGTCAGGTGCGCGATGGCTATGCGGACATCATGTTGGCGGGAGGCGCCGAGGCGCCGTTGTATCCACTGTGCTATGGCGCGTTCGCGCTGATCCGCGCGATGAGCACGCGCAACGATGATCCGTGCACGGCGAGTCGCCCGTTCGACAAGGATCGTGATGGGTTCGTGATGGGCGAAGGGGCCAGTGTGCTCGTGCTGGAGGAGCGCTCGAGGGCGATCGCGCGCGGCGCGAAGATCTACGGCGAGGTGGTGGGCTTCGGAATGTCGAACGACGCGTACCACATGACGGCGCCGCGGCCGGATGGCTCGCAGGCCGCGAGATCGATGCGGCGCGCGCTGGACGATGCGGGAGTGAGCGCGGGCGAGATCGGTTACGTGAATGCGCATGGGAGCTCGACGCCGCTGAACGACAGCACGGAGACGCTGGCGATCAAGCAGGTGTTCGGCGAGCGGGCGTATGATGTGCCGGTGAGTGGGACGAAGGGATACTACGGGCACGCGCTGGGCGCGAGCGGAGCGATCGAGGCGGCGATTTGCGGGTTGGCGATGAGCAGGGATTGGCTGCCGCCGACGGTGAATCTCGCGAATGCGGATGCGGCGTGCGATCTGGACTACATCAAGCGGGTGGGGCGGCCGAGTTGTCCGGAGATGATCCTTTCGAACAGCTTCGGGTTTGGGGGGATCAACGCGGCGCTGGTGTTTCGGCGGGCGGGGTGAGAGTGGGACTGGGCGTACGCCGCGCTACCCGTGAATGGAAATAACCGATACTGCGGCGAGTGCTGCTGCGATTGCAGTGTTCCGAGCAGGTTCGTGTGCAGGTGAATAGAGCGTCAGGCCATTCCGCAGCCGGTTGCGCGCATGTATATACGCGCGTATATTGCTTGAGTGCGCTTCACGTGGGATCCCGGGAAGAGCGAGCGCAAGCTTGCGGAGCGGGTATTCGATTTCGCCTTCGCTGCCGCGATCTTCGCGGGCCCGACTCTCGAGCGCATCGACACGCGCCAGGACCATGGTGAGGTTCGGCGAATCGCGCTCGGCATCGCCGACGGGATCCCGCTCACGGTGGTCTATGCCGATCGGGCTGAGGCTGGCGAGATCGTACGACGAATCATTTCGGCCCGCGTGAGTAGTCGCCATGAGCGCCAAGCCTATCGCAAAGTCTTCCCGTCGTAGCGCGGTGCCCACTCAGGGACGCGCGAAGCTCGCCAAGCTGCGCCGAATGTCGGACGCGGCGATCAAGCGGTCTTCGCCGGAGGAGCTGCGGGATCTGCCGCAAGACTTCTGGGATGACGCGGTCCCGGTGATGCCGGCTGCGAAGGTCCCGATTTCACTGCGTGTGGATGCGGACGTGCTGGAGTTCTTCCGCAAGACAGGGCCGCGGTACCAATCGCGCATGAATGCGGTGCTGCGCTCATACATGGAACGCACCTCGACATCAGTGCGCAAGCATCCAAAGAAGCGAGGGATCGCCTAACAGGCCGTTGCAGCCGACGGAGCTACCGCGAACGCCGGCAACGCCGCCCGCGCTCATCTCCCCATTGCATGCTATCACGCCATGCTGTATACTGAACCACATGGTTCAGTATAGCCAAGTCCGCTTCGATGTCTCATTCGGCGCGCTCTCCGACGCCACCCGACGCGGCGTTCTCGAGCAACTCGGGCGTGCGGACGCTTCGATCACGGCCCTCGCCGAGCGGTTCCACATGACCCTCACGGGCATGAAGAAACACGTAGGCGTCTTGGAGCAAGCGGGGCTCGTCACCACGGAGAAGGTCGGGCGCGTGCGGACCTGCAGGCTCGGTCGCCGCGGACTGCAAGAAGAGGCGGCGTGGATCGAGAGGTACCGCCAGCTCTGGAGCGCACGCTTCGACGAGTTGGACAACGTTGTCGAGGAACTCACACGGAAGGAGAGAATCGATGGACGAAAGAAGAGAAAGTGAGGCCACGCCCACGAAGAATCACACGACGCTGGAACGGAAGTCCGAGCTCGAACTCGTCGTCACACGAACAGTCAACGGTCCTGCGCGCCTCGTGTTCGAGGCGTGGACCAAGCCGGAGCTATTCAGGAGGTGGTGGGTCCCAAAGTCGTACGGGCTGACGCTGCTTTCCTGCGAAATGGATGTTCGCGTTGGTGGGCAGTATCGTTTGGTGTTTCTCCACGAAGGTTCGACGATGGAGTTCTTCGGCACGTACCTCGAAGTAACGCCGCACTCACGCCTCGTCTGGACCAATGAGGAAGGAGATGGCAGGACCGTCACCACGGTGACCTTCGAGGAAAACGCCGGCAAGACGTTGTTGGTCGTGCACGATCTCTATCCGTCGAAGGAAGCACTTGATTCCGGATCGACGGGCGCACTGCCAGAGGCGCTCGACCAACTCGACGAGCTTCTCGTCAGCCTGGGATCGAGCACAGAGACGAGATGACGCAGCCAATTCATCCACCAAAGAGGCGTAAGGATTCCCGTCGTGGGTGAGTTTGCAAGGAGTACTTAGATGAAACGGAATTTCACCGGCGTGTGGACAGCCGCTTTCCTCCTGATGACGCTCGTGGCGACTGACGGGTCGGCGCAGCAGAAGCCAACGACGGGTTACGCGCCAGTCAGAGGACTCAACATGTACTACGAAATCCACGGGAGCGGCGAGCCGGTGGTGTTGCTTCACGGCGCTTTCATGACCATCACCAATAACTGGGACGGGTGGATCAGCGAGCTCGCCAAGACACGGCAGGTAATTGCCGTCGAAATGCAGGGTCACGGCCGGACGGCGGACATCCCACGAGATATCACCTACGAGAACCTCGCCGACGACGTGGCCGCACTGCTCAATTATCTCGAGATCCCGCGAGCGGACCTCATCGGCTACAGCATGGGCGGAGCCGTGGCGATGCAGTGTGCGATCCGCCATCCGGACAGAGTACGAAAGGCAGTCATCATTTCGTCCACGTTCCGCAGTGACGGCATGGTCGCGGGAGCGCTCGAATCCATCTCGAAACTCACGGCGGACGATTTCAAAGGCTCGCCCATTGAAACCGAGTACAGGAAGCTGAGTCCGACTCCGGATCACTTTCCGAACTTCGTCCAGCGAATCGTCGCCACGGCCTCGAAAGGGTACGACTTCGGAGCCGACAAGCTCAAGGCCACCACGGCGCCCATGTTCTTCATCCACGGCGACGCTGACGGCGTGCGGCTCGCGCACGTCGCGGAGATGTTTCGCCTGAAGGGGGGCGAGATCCACGGCGACATGGGGCCGCGCTCCGCATCGCGATTGGCCATCTTGCCCAATACCTCCCACGTGACGCTGATGCAGCGCATGCCCATCATCGTCCCGATGGTGAACGACTTTCTCGCCGCCAAGCCGTAGCCATGCTTCGGTCCCGTGGCAGAAGTGGTCGTCTTACTGTACGCTCTGAGCCGGGAGATAACGCGAGGTGACGGCGAGTAGAGGTCGAGTTGCCTCATCGCATCCGTCCAGACACTGTTGTGCGCTCTCCGCCGCGTTGCATACATCTTG
>DATGDQ010000363.1:0-2350 GCA_035310785.1 Gemmatimonadaceae bacterium
TGGAGTCGGTGCCCGTGGCATAGTACGCCGGCGCCGATCCGATCAGCAATCCGGACGTGAGCGAGAGCGCGAGCGCGGCCAGCACGACCTGCCAGTTCGCATGAATCTCGTTGAGCCGAGGCACGTCGGCGGGCATCAGCGCGAGCAGCGATCCGAGCGAGAGGCGCAGTGCCACGACCGCCGCAATGCCACCCACCAGGGCGACGAGAACGCTTTCCGTGAGCAGCTGTCGCGCAATTCTTCCGCGCGAGGCGCCGAGTGCCTGTCTCACCGCGAAGTCGCGCATGCGCGCCGACGACCGGGCCAGCATCAGACTCGCGAGATTGACACACACGATCAAGAGCAGGAAGCTGACGGCGCCCAGGAGGATGACGAGCGTGGGGCGCACGTTGCCGGTCAACGTCGACTGCACGGGCTCGATGCGCAGTGACCACCGAAGCTCGGCCGGATAGTCGCCTGGATACTCCTGCGCGAGCTCGTTCGCCATCGCGTCCAGTCGCGACTGCGCCTGCTGCAGCGTCACGCCACGCTTGAGCCGGGCGATCGCCGCGGGAAGGATGCGCGCGGCGCGAGTGACCGGCGTAGGAAATGGATCGGCGCTGAAGCCCGTGCCGCCCCACACGTCAACGTCGCCGCTGAGCGTCGCGCCGGGATGACGAAAATTCGGCGGCATCACGCCGATGATCGTGTACGGATCTTCGTCGAGGAGGATCGACTTGCCGAGGATGTTCACGTCGGCGCCGAACTGTCGCCGCCAGAGCGCGTCGCTGATCACCACGGTGCCAATGAAGCCGGGCTTCGCGTCGGCCTTTGTGTACACACGCCCGTGCGCCGCCGAGGCCTGGAGCAGCTCGAAGTAGTTGGGTGTGGTGCCGAGCAGCTCGACTCGTTCCACGCGGTCTCCTCCCTCGAGCGCCGCGCTGGCTCCGAGCATGCCGCTGACATCGTCGAACACGCCGGCGCGCGTGCTCAGATCTTCGAGCTCCGGCACCGACATGCCGACGTCGTTCGCGCCGGCACCTTTCACATCGTCGAACACTCGCACGAGCCGCTCGGGCTCGGCGAGCGGCAACGGGCGCAGAAGAACGCTGTTGACGACCGTGAAGATCGCGAGGTTTGCGCCGATGCCCAGCGCGAGAGTGAGCGCGAGCGCGAGCGCGTAGCCGGGTTTGGCGCGCAGGGAACGGACGGCAAGCCGAACATCCTGTTGCAGCGCGTCGATCCACTGCACGCGCAGCTGGCGCGCGTATCGTCTGACAGCCATGCGTTCGACCTCGGCGTGAATGCCATTGACGTCGCCGAATCGATCGCGCGTGGCGCGCTCGGCGTCTTCCCTGTTCATGCCACTCTTTTGGAACTCCTCGGCGCGCATCGCGAGATGGAACTCGAGCTCGTCATCGACGTCGCGGCGAGGGTCCGCGCGCCAGAACCGGAGATAGCGCCGGAACATGGGCTCGCGTGTCATGGCGCGTCTCGCTGCTCAGGCGCCGGGTTGCGGCGCCACGATCACCTTGGCGATCGCCGCCGAGAACAGGGTCCAGCTCTGGATCTCGGCGCGAAGCGCTTTTCGTCCGCGAGCGGTGATCGAGTAGAACTTCGCGCGCCGGTTGGAGTCGGAGAGGCCCCACTCGGGCTCGACGAGTCCCTTGTCTTCGAGGCGATGCAGCGCCGGGTAGAGCGAGCCTTCCTCGACGCGAAGCGCGTCGTCGGTGGTCTGCTGGATCCACTTCGCGATCGCGTAGCCGTGCATGGGTCCCCATGAAACGGCTTTGAGAACGAGCAGCTCGATGGCGCCGCGTTTGAACTCGAGGTCGCTGGTGACCACGGCAGTTCTCCTTCCCTGTTCAGATCTAGGTATATAGTGCCACTACTCCCATGGATTTGCAAGGGGTAGGTGGGACGCTCTCGCTAACGACGCAGCCACTGATCGAGAAAGGCAAACACGTGGGGTTCCCATATCTTGACACCGATCAGCGGAAACGCGTGACCGTCCTCCGCCGTCGCGCCTATCGCCGGGTAGATCTCGAGGCGATGCTGCTTCCCGAGCTCGGCCAGACGTTTGTCCATCGCCTTCCCGGGGTTCAGGGAATAATCGTTCGCGGCGTGGATGAGGAAGACGGGCGCGCGGATGTGAGGCAGAGCAGCGAGCAGACGCGTTCGCAGATCGGGCGAACGATCCCAGCTGTAGCCAGTTGCCGAAAAGATGACGAGCGCTCGGATCGACGGCTCGCGCTCCGCCATCAGTATCGTCAGGGAGCCGCCGAATGAATGTCCGACGAGCGCAACTCTCGCGGTATCGACATCAGGGAGTGCGCGAAGATATGCGAGCGCCGCCTCCGCGTCGTCGAGC
>DATGDQ010000364.1:0-16812 GCA_035310785.1 Gemmatimonadaceae bacterium
ACGTGCGTGCCGGTGTTGAAGCCGGAGATGATGGGATCGACGATGCGCGCGGCGCCATCGACGATGTCGAGCGGCGGATGGAAGCGATGCTCCACCACCTTGCGCGCCGCGATCTCGACCGGATCCTCGTCCGTCACCCACCCGGTATCCACGCTGTTCATGTGAATGCCGTCCGTGAAGTAATCCTTGGCGGCGGTGCGAGTCATCATGTTGAGCGCGGCCTTCGCCATGTTGGTGTGCGGATGTCGCGTCGTCTTGAATGGCCGGTAGAACTGCCCTTCGACCGCGGACACGTTCACGATGTGCTTGTCCCGCTCGGGGGTGCGCAACAGAAGTGGCTTGAGGCGCGCATTGATGACGAACGGTGCGATCGCATTCACGAGCTGTACTTCCAGCAGCTCCACCGACGACACTTCCGCCATCAGCAGCCGCCACGAGTTGCGGCCGCGAAGGTCCACTTGCTGCAGATCCTGATCGAGACGTCCCTCGGGGAAGAGGTCCTTCTGCGCCTGTCGCTCTTCTGGCAGCAGTGCGATCTGCGACAGCTGCGCGGCATGCGTGATTCCCGCAACCTCCGTGATCCGCCGGTCGAATGTCGCGGGCGCGAGCGCATTCCCTTCCGCTTCGGGGAGCATGTGATAGCCGCGCAGGCCCTCGTACGCGCCGAGCAGCTTGCGGGCGTGCGCGGGAAGATCGCGGAGCGATGCGCGCTCGCCCTCCATCATGTGCTCGTAGAAGTCCGGCGGGCGCCGCACCGTCTGACACGCGTTGTTGATGATGAAGTCGAGCCTGTCGCGCGTCGTGAGTAGCTCGTGGCAGAACGCCTCTACGCTCGGCGTGTGCCTGAGATCCAGGCCGAAGATCTCGAGACGATCGCTCCACTCGGCGAAGTCGGGCTCCTTCGCGTAGCGCGCGGCGGAGTCGCGTGGAAAGCGCGTGGTCACGATGAGTCTCGCGCCGGCGCGCAGCAGCTTGAGTCCCGCCTGGTAGCCGATCTTCACGCGACCGCCCGTGAGCAGGGCCACTCGCCCGCCAAGATCCGCGAGCTCCGTTCGCTTCACGAAGTTGAACTGCGCGCACGTTGGGCAGAGCTGATCGTAGAAGTGGTGGATCGCGGTGAAGTGCTGCTTGCAGACGTAGCAGTGGATCGACTCGTCGAGCTCGGCGATGTGCGGCTCGTCATCGAGGGCATCCGGGCCGGTGGGCGGAAAGACGTTCGGCGTCGTGAACACCGTTTCGCGGCGAAGCTTGCGAATGCCCGTCTCGGCGTACACTCGATCCTCGTGTCGTACCACGGAGGCCTTCTGCTGCTTGAGCGCTTCCTTCCGAAGGCGACGGCGGGCGTTGATGTCGGGGCTGAAGACGACTCCCACTGCGTTCAGGAGGCGCTTCCGCTCTTCGGCGGAGACGCGCGCGAGCAAGCCGCGATCGCGGCCGATCGCTTCGAGGAGCTCCGTGGCATCGCGCAGGCGCGTCCGGAGCTCGTGGTCGGTGGTGCTCTCGGTGGTGTCGGTGGTTGGCCTCGGCATGGAGTGAAGGCTAACGCGCCGGGCGCCCGTCGTCAGCCGCGGCGGGGCGAGGTGCGCCGTTTCAGTGGATCGCGCGACACCACGAGGGAAGGAATGGCGCGTCCGGCACTCTTTTCTCGGTCGGAATCGCGCTTGTGGAATCCGACGAGCAGCTCGCGCGCCATGTCGTGATCTTCCTCGAGCCGTGTGCGAAAGTGCGCCGGGCTCGGGAAGAACGCGGGTTCGCGCGAGTCGCTCGACTTCGGCTTCACGCGCGCTTGAAGAACTGAACGGCACGCTCGTGCTTCTCTGCGGCTGCACGCGACTTGAAGGTTCCGAGATTGCGCCGCTTGCCCGTCTTCGGATTCTTCTTGCGCGAGTAGAGTCGATACTCGCCGCTCTTCAGCTTGCGAATCACTGTTCCTCCTGCTGCTCGCCGTGGATGAAATTGCGCGCGCCTGAGAATCGGTCCCGCCATCGGCGCGGCGGTCGAGTGTTCGGATGTGAGAAAACGCCGGCCGTGGTGACGTAAGGGTGCGTGCGGAGGTCTTCTCGAGAAGTCCGCTTCCCACACTTCCCGGCACATGCTCTCGCCGCCGCACACGCAGCCATTGCTCCCCCACCGCAACTCTCGCGCTCAAGGCCGCTCGGGAGCGACTCGATTTGTCGCCATGGCGGTGGCCGTGATGCTGCTCGCGCTGGCGTGCCGAGACGCCGTGGCGCCGGCGCCGTCGCTCTTGGAAGTGTCGGCGGGAGACGGCCAACATGCGCTGGCGGGATCGGAGCTGCCCGTACCGGTAACCGTTCAGCTCCGCGATGCGGCCCAGCGACCGCTCGTCGGGGTGCACGTCACGTGGTCCGCGGAAGCAGGCGCGAGCGATGTGATCACGCCCGAATCGGAGATCACGGACGCGAGCGGCTACGTGCGTGCGCGTTGGCGCCTCGACGCCACACCCGGCACGCACACCCTGGTCGTGATCGCCGATGGTGGGGCGACAGCCCGCGCGAGCGCCTATGCGGACGCAATGCCCGTGACCGACGTCCACCCGTTGCCGGTCGTGACATACGAGGGCTCGGGGCAGGCCGTGCATCCGGATTTCGTGCGGCTGCCGACGTCGTGGAGCGGCGACCCCTTCCGACTCGTCGCCACTCCGTATCCGGGCGGCGACGCTGCGTACGAGAATCCGTCGCTGTTCACGGGCAGCACGGGCACCGACTGGGCGATACCCGCCAGGGTGACGAATCCGTTGGAGAAGTCGGCGGGCGGCGGGTATCTGTCGGATCCTGACATGCTGTACGATCCGGATGCGAACGACCTCCGCATCTACTATCGTCGCGTGACGACGGAGAACGAGATCTGGTTCATTCGCTCATCCGACGGTGTGAACTGGAGCACGCCGGTGCTGACCGTGCACGCAGCCAATCATCTGATCGTCTCACCAACGATCGTGCGCCGAAGTGCGACGCAGTGGCTGATGTGGAGCGTGAACGCGGGCACGATCGGATGCGGCGGCCCATCCACCACGGTGGAGCTTCGCCACTCGACGGACGGCCTGCACTGGTCCGATCCGCAGACGGCATCGCTCAGCGACCCCGATGGCTTTCCGTGGCACATCGATGTCGAGTGGATACCGAGCCGCGGCGAGTACTGGGCCGTGTATCCCCTGAAGACCGCCGGCGGATGCACCACCGACAGGCTGCGCTTCGCCACGAGTGCGGATGGCCTGCACTGGACGACGTATCCGGCCCCGTTGCTCCTGCGCGGCGCCAGCGACGAGCTTCGAGACGTCGTCTACCGGTCGACCGTCGATTTCGATGCAACGGCGGGAGTCGTCACGCTGTGGTACTCCGGCGCGAAGTACGATCGCGGAATCTACAGTTGGCACCTCGCCTGGGAGCGGATGTCACCGGACCAGCTGCTCGCGCGCGTGAGCGCCTCGAGCCCGGTCGCCGCTCGCGCTGCGCCTGCCATGAGACCGGATCTTCCCCCGCTCACGAACGAAACTGCTCCGTAGCCAGACGCGTCAGTCCTCAAGCTCCGCGTCGGGGATGAGATGCATGATCTCGACGGGAATCTTCTCGCGCACCATAGACGCGACGATGCTGCGATGGCAGTGGGCGGGGTCGGCTTCGAAGCACAACAGGCTGACGCGGCGTCCCGACCGGACGAGCTCGACGAGATCCGCGAGCGCGTCCTGCGCCTCGGCCGTCCGCATGTGCACGAGGAAGATCTTGCGCATCTCGTCGTGATGGCCCGCCCGGGCGGCCGCCCGTCCATCTGCAGGAGTTCCGAGCGCGCGCAGGTGCACGTAGTCGATCCCGGCATCCGCGAGGCTTGCCGCGAGCTTCGTCTTCGAGAAGCCCGGTCGCCGAGAGCTCGCCACCGCACGGATGTCCACGAGCAGCTCGATGCGGGCATCCTGGAGCGCGCGCCTGAAGCTGTCCGGCGTCGCGCCCTGATACCCGATCGTGGCCAGTGGCCGCATATCCGCGCGGCGCATCCGCGCCGAGCTCAGGGCGTCTGCGTGGCCGCGCTCGCCGAGAGCGTGATCGTGCTGTCGATGTGATAATCGCGCAGCAATCCGTCGATCACGAGGGTGGCGCGGACGGGCACCGCCTCATCGCCGCGCAGCGTGCCGTCTTCGATCGCCTTGCGTACGTGGGTCTCGATCTCACGCTGCGCGGTCACGCCGAAATGCTTCAGAAACTTGCGAATCGAGAGATTGAACGCATCCTCATCCATGGAGCTCTCCTGCGAAGGTAGTTCGGGGCCGCGCTCGGTGCGCTAGGGCGATCATGTCGCGTTGTCGAGCGAGTAATCAAAGATGTACGAATGTTGCTTGTTCTCGATGTCGATCTGCATGGATCCCGTGATTCCCTCGAGCGCGCCCGTTCCCGAATCGGGAACCACGGTGATCGAGAGCGACGGTGTTCCGCGTTTCATCGTGCCGCTGTGTTGCAGCACGAACGTGCCCTCACGACCGTGCAGCGTCCCGGTCACCTTCTCGATCGCGACATAGCCGGCGGACCCGTGCACCGTCGTGCCGGCGGACAGCATCTCGCCCTTGCTCGTCGCGTCGAGATCTCCGGAGAAGCGCTTGTCGATGGACATTCGCGCGAGGGGCGCGGCGTCACCATTCCACGCGGCTGCGAGTGGCGCGAGGGTGACCTCGAACGGCCCCTTGGCGCGGTGAATCAACTGTAGGTCGGGCATGAGGCAACGTGGTGAGTGGAATATCGACTCGGCTTCCGTCGTGGCGAGAAGCGCTACGGGCCGTGAGTGGCTCGTGCCGCTCTCCTCGGATGGTCACCCGTCCGCAGTGGGGCCGTACATCGGCGGGACCTTCTCGTCGATCAGGCGCAAATACATGGCCAACTGTGCGCGATGATGGATCTGATGGTTGAGCACCATCGAGCGCAGCATCTGATAGCGCGTATCCGAGAGCATGACCGCACCGGCCCTCTTCAGCGTCCACGGCTGGTGCATGACATCATCCGATGCCGCCGCGAGCGCCCTTCGGCCGGCGGCCGCATTTCGATCGAACTCGGCGAGCAGCGTTGCGGTCTTCTCGATCGAGTACCCGGGAAACTTCGACCCGCCCGGTGGCGAGAGGTCGAGCTCCGAGCGGTCGAACATCATCGGCACCCAGCCGGGAAGTCGCGCCACGAGCTGAGCAAGGTGCGCCATCGGAAACGTCTTCGGATGCGGCTTCCATTCGCCCCGGTCATCCGGAACGCGCTTCAGTACCTCGCGAGTGACGGCGATCTCGTGCTCGAACTCGGGTAACAACAATTCGGATATCGACATGGATCCGTGCATGTGGAAGGTGAGGGTCACTCACGACGCGGTCTGCACGCGCGCGCGCAACCCGAGCGCTGCGTTCTCAGCTCCCTGGATGATACGTCCGTTCCGTGTGTCCCACGAGTTGCGACGGGTAGAAGTAGACCACCCGCAAGTCGCCCTTGCTGTAGCGCAGCGCCTGATCGTTGAAGTGCTTCGAGGCGGTGTCCCCGCTCTCGCCACCGGCCGTGACCGCTCGCGCGTGCACACTGTCGCCGAACTCGACAACTGCGACGAAGCTGTTTCCGCCGGTTCCATAGATCTTCTTCGTGGTTTCGTGCTGCCATGGGGCGAACGACGCGAGCGATCCCCACCGTGCGGATGTGAAGCCCACCGGAATGCTCGGAGCCGCATCGTTGAAGGGATGGACGATGTCGTCCGTGAGTCGCTGAAACCGATTGATCTCGCCCCACGGCGTCTTCCACGTGCCGAAGTTCTTCGTCAGCGAATCGGAGGCAAACGCGAGCGCGTCGAGCTTCTCGTGCGCGGACGTGCGCGTGGCCATGTACTGATAGATCGACATGTCCTCGCCATCAGCGTCTGCGTGCACGCGTCGGCCGAGCTCGTCGCCCCAATAGCAGGCAAGAGTCGTCGGCACCGACGAGACGCCCCAGCGGTAATCCCACTTCCGCAGCATCGCAATCTGCTCCGCCACCTTGGCCTTGAGCGGATCCGACGCGGGCGTCTGATCGTACGCCTTGATCAGCGTGGGTATGAGATCCGCGAACGCCGGCAAGTAGCTGTCGTAGGCGGCATCGATCAGGGACTGAATCGTGAAGTCCCTCTTGTTCGAGAGCACGCGGATGGCGTGAAGGCCTCGCGGACTCTCGATCCCCACATCCATGTACGCGGGATAGTCCGATTTCTTCGGGCTGTACGGGCCGGCGGCCGAGTAGGGCCAGTTGTTGGAGTTGTAGAGCCATCCGTTCGGAGGGTTGAGCAGGTGGGGGCTGCTGTCGATCGCGGTGACTCCCTTCCAGTCGGTGGCGGGGTTGCTTCCATCCACCGGCTTCCGCCAATCGAAATGCGTGTCACGAATCGGAACGAAGTTCGCGTGGAAATACGCGATGTCTCCATCGGCATCGGCGAAGATCGTGTTGTTGGACGAATTCGTGTGCAGCTCCATGGTCTCACGAAACGTCTTGTAGCTCGTCGACTTCGTGCGCAGGTACGATTGCGTGAGGGCCTTCACCGGCTCGTTCATGAGGCGAACGCTGATCCACTTGCCGTTCGCGCCGCGTACGATCGGCCCGTGGAATGTGCGGTAGACCGTGAACGACTTCTTCTGCATGCCAGTGGCCGTGCGATACGGAACCGCGATCGTCTGCACCGTCACCGGGCGCAGCTCCGATCCGTACTTGTAGAAGAGGCTGTCGCCCTTCTTCACGATGCTCTCCGCGTACTCGTCGACCACATCTGCGCCGCTCGACGTGTGCATCCAGCCCGTGCGCGAGTTGAATCCCTGGTAGACGAAGAACTGTCCCCACGTCGTCGCGCCGTAGGCGTTCAGCCCGTCGTCGCTCGTCATCTGCAGCTCGGCGCGGAAGAAGAACGAGGTGTGCGGATTGATCAGCAGCAGCGCGTGATGATCGACCGTGTTCGATGGCGCGATCGCAATGCCGTTCGATCCGGTCGGTTCCCGGAATCGGAAAGGAGCCACGGCAAACATGCGCGAGGCAGAGGAATCGCCGTAGAACGCCTGTAGTGCGGGGATCGACACGTCCTCGATATCGCCACCGATGCTTCCCTCGGTGAACGACAGCGCCATCCATGGCTCGAAATGCGTGATCACGCGCGGCTTCACCGAGGGATGCGTGTACAGGTAGAAGTTCAAGCCATCTGCCCATGCGATCATCAGGGTCTTGAGCCAGTCGGGGCTCGATGCGTACTCCGCCTTCAGCGTATCCGGATCGATGAAGAGCTTCATGCGCAGATCACCGTAGATCGCGCTGCCGCCCTCCGCTTCCGCACGCCGACCCATCGCGTTGATGTAGTTCGTCTCGACTCGATTGAAGTCATCTTCTGCCTGCGCGTACACCATGCCGAACACCGCATCGGCGTCCGTCTTTCCGTGCACGTGGGGAATGCCCCAGTCATCGCGTACGATCGTAATCGCGGCTGCCTGTCGCTTCCAACGTGTGGCCTCGGGGTTGGCTGCGGTTTCGTGCGCGCAGGAGAGCGCAGCGGCGGCGAGCAGAAGAACGAGCGTCTTCATCGGCAGACGGGAGGTAGTGGCGGCACAGTCCCCAGAGCGTTACGGGTAGAATTGCGCAGAGGTCCGAACAGCTGGAATAAGAGCGAGGGTGCAAGGTCATCACAAGCACACGCATGTGCGGGGCGCCTCACGATCGCCCGCGATCAGCGCGCTGCCGAATCCGCCTTGGCGTTGATCCGGCGCGGCCGGAAGACGGTGACCGGCGAGCCTTCCGCGATGAACGCCGACGCGGGCGCCACCGAGAGCGCACGCGCGAACGAGGAGCCGTAGAGGCGCGGTACGTCCGCGTCCAGTGATGGTGCGCTCGCCGACCAAATACGCCAGCGCGGATGCGTGACGTGATATTCGACGGTGCCCCCATCGCGCTGGCGCGTGTAGCCCCAGAAGTGCTCGGAAATGAACGACTCTTCAGAGGTCACGGGCGGAAGCGCCGGCGGCCCGCTCGCCGTCGCTGCGACGTGTTGCCAGCGTGATCCCGTACGCCATTCGTACGACATGCGTCCCGGATCCTCCGTCTCCGCTCGAGGAACCCGGCTTCGCATCGGCACGGACCAATACGGCTCGTTGTACGCGAGCCGCGCCACCATGGCGATGGCGGAGCGCGGCACGAGCTCGCGAACGAACACGACGCCGCGTCGCACCTCGCCCTCGGGCGTCGTGTGCCGCACGTAGAAGCGCAGATTCACTTCGTCGAAGTTGCGATGCAGGGGCACGGGCACGGCGAGCACCCGCGTGCGCAGGAACCGGAAGCCCACCATGCTCACGATCGCCCGGCCGTTCCACAGGTCGAGCACCGTATGTCTCGGTACCAGGGCGTGCAGCACCGCTGGATCGACATCGTAGTTGAGCATGACCAGATAGCGCCACTCGGCCGTGAGAAACGCGCGGCGCGCGCGTTCAGTCATGGCCTACTGCTTCGCGGGAGGCCACGCGCCCAGCGCTTGTCGAACGAGTACGAGCTGTCCGGTGTGATACGAGAGATGATCCTGTGCGAGAAGCAATTCGCGCAGATACGTCTGCCCATCACCGTGCGGAATCTTCGCGAAGAGATCGATTGTGGCATTCGCTGCGAGCTCGCGGAAGCCGTCGCAGTCCTTTCGGAAGCTCGCGATGCTCCTGTTCCACGACTCCCGGTTGGGTGGTGCCGCGTTCTTCGGCCAGTAGTCGTCGGGCCACGTCATCTCTTCGTAATTCGGGTTGAGACAGAAGTCGAGGATGTCGCGCTGCGTGATGCGAATGTGCTCGAGCAGCTCCCACGGCGAGTGCGGAAGTCCCGGAGGGCGCTCGCCGTACAGCGAGGGATCGAGACCCGCCAGCGCGGCCTCTGCCGTAACGTGCGCCTCGCCGAAGTCGATGAATCGGGCGAGCTGTTCGCGCAGGGGATCGTGTGTGGCCATACAGACCTGCCTCGAGCGTGGATGCGCCGAAAAGGTGCGTCAGGCGAGTGGGCAAGCTCTCAGCCGACCGCTCACACGGGACGCGAGCGACCGGCGATGAAGAAGGCGACGATGAAGGCGAGACACGCAACAGCCGGACCGTAAACGAAGGCACCGGCCATTGCCGCCTCCACTGAACGGTCGCTCGAGTGCGAATACGTGTTCACCAGCCATCCGCCACCGAAGCCGCCCACCACATAACCAGCGATCGCAGCGAGAAAGGAGACTCCCAGGCGTCGCATCATGTCGTTGCTCCCGCGAACGGGGTGTTCGTATCAGTCGGCGGAGAGGCCGTCACTCATCGCACGGCTCGACATGACTCCTCGGGACGAAGATGGCCACGGGCGTCCCGTCGTCCTCGAGCAGATCGAGCAGATCGGTCTTGTGACCGAACTTGTCTTCGGACGGCTCGGCCCTGTAGCACTTGCCCTCTTCTGCGCGCTGCATGTCGTGCTCGGACAATCCGGCACGCATGCGATATGAGCGACTGGCCATGTTCATTCTCCTGTACGCCTGGCGTTCGTACAGGCAATATCGCTCTATGCGTCTCTGAGCGCGACGAGCGGCCCCACACGCGCGGCGCGGCGCGCGGGCACGTAGCCCGCCAGCGCGGCGCTCCCTCCGAGCACGGCCAACGCGACCAGGAAGGATGGCACGTCCAGCAGGCCAATCTCGTAAAGCTGATGCTTGATCAATTGCATCGCGCCCAGCGCCGCTGGGATGCCCGCCATCACGCCACCGGCGACGAGCAGCATGGCTTCGCCGAGCACGAGTCGTTGCACGTTGACCGGCTCGGCGCCGAGCGCCATACGCAGCCCGAATTCGCTGGTGCGTCGCGTGGTGGCGTAGGTCATCACTCCGTACAGGCCGAGCGCGGCCAGCGCGAGCGCGAGAATTCCGAATACGCTGACGACGTTGGCAACGAGCCTGTCCTGCGCGATGGACTCCTGAATGAGATCCGACAGCGACTCGACCTGCAGTGAGAGCGACGGGTCGACGGCGGCAAGGGAACGGCGAACCGGCTCGACAAGTCGCGCTGGATCTCCCGACGTGCGCACCTCGAGCCTGAACTTGCCTGGCGTGCCGGGAATCTGAAACGCGGGAATGTACAGTCGGCGCGACGGCTCGGCACGCAGATTCTGCTCCTCGATGTCGGAGACGATCCCGACGATCTCGTACGTGGAGCTGTCGGAGGAGACGTGTGCGCCGATGGCGTTGCCCCGCGGAAAGAAGAAACGGGCCGCAGTCTCATTGAGCACGGCAACCTTGGCGCCTGACTCGTCATCGCGCGCTTCGAAGTCTCGACCTTGCAGCAGGTGTGCGCCGATGGTCTGGAAGTAACCCGGCCCGACATCGTCGTACGCGATGTTGCTGTCAGCCTCCGCTTGTGCAGTGAACCCTTCGACTCGCACGTTCGTCCCCGATTCCGTTCCGCTGAAGATGCCGTTCTCCGAAAGCGTGGCCGATACGACACCTGGTGTCTGACTGGCGCGCGCGGTCAGCGCGCGCATCAGCGTCAAGAGGCGCGCGTCCTTGTAGCCCGCTCGCTCCGCATCGACCTCCACGAGCAGCAATCGGTCGCGCGCGACGCCGATATCGGCGGTCTGGAGGCGTTGCATGCTGCGAACGAGCATTCCCGTGCCCACCAGCAGCAGTACGGAGAGGGCAACCTGGGCGATGACCAGCATTTTCCCCAGCCCGAACCTGCCGGTCCCGCGATCCGCATTCGACACTCCTCGGCCCTGGGCGCGGAGTGCCGCGGCGACCGCGACGCGCGTGCCGCTGAGAGCAGGCACCAGGCCGAAGAGAACCGCCGTTGCGAGCGAGAGCACCGCCGTGAACGCCAGCACCCGCGCGTCGAGCCTCGAATCGACCTGGGCGCCGCCGGTCAACGAGATCAGCGCCGAGCTGCCCCAGATCGCGAGAAGCACGCCGAGCGCTCCCCCGGCGAGTGCGAGAATGAGGCTCTCCGTGAGCAGCTGCTGAACGAGTCGGGCGCGATTGGCGCCGAGCGCCATGCGCACGCTCATCTCTCGCCCACGTGATGACGCGCGCGCGAGCATCAGGTTCGCGAGATTCGCGCACACGATGAGCAGCACGATGCCTACGGCCGTCATGAGGATGAACAGCGGGGCCGCCAGGAGGTGCCGGTAGTACGAGAAGCCTCGTGCGCCGGATGCTACCTGCAGTGGCTTCTCGCGCACGCTGCGCTGAACGGCCTCGCGCTCGTCGGGCCTGGCAGTCTCGATCAGCGAACGGTTCTCGACGGTCGTCAGCTCGCTGCGCGCTTGGGTGAGCGACACGCCCGGCGCGAGGCGCCCCATCATGAGAAGCCAGCTCTTGCTGCGATCCGTGAGTTCCGGCGAGTTCGGCATGAGCGCCGGTTGCTCCATGATCGGGATCCACACGTCGTTGCGTTGCCCGACGATGTCGCCGGTAAACGTTCGCGGCGTGACGCCGATGATCGTGAGCGGAACTCCATTCAATCGGACGGACCGGCCAATGACGGAACGATCGCCGCCGAAGCGAGTCTGCCAGTACGCATGACTGATGACGATGACGGGAGCGCCCCCGGGAGCGAGATCCTCATCGGGCGAGAACGTTCTGCCCAGCACCGCCGGCACCTGCAGCACGGAGAAATAGTTCGCCGAGACGAAACGCCCGCGCGGATGCTCGGGCTCCTTCTGCGCCTCATCCGCGAGCATGTCCAGACGACTCGCCCGTCCGGATGCGTAGATGCCCGTCAGGAGCTTGCTCTGCGCGCGCACATCGGCGAACACGGGATAGGAGACGATGTCGTTTCGCGGCGTGCCGTCGGACAAGCCCCCCACGCGCGCCGGATTCCCGATCGTGACGAGCTGCTCCGGATGGGGCACGGGCAGCTCGCGCAGCACGAGTGCGTCGATGAGCGTGAACGTCGAGGTGTTGGCGCCGATGCCGAGCGCGAGGGTGAGCAGCACGACGGCGGTGAAGCCAGCGTTCTGGCGCATCGAACGCAGAGCGTACGCAATGTCCTGCCGAAGGTTGCTCAGGTAGTTGGTGCGACGCATGGCGCGCTCCCGTTGGTGATCGATGTCGAGGCAGCTGTCGCGAACGGTGCGCATGTCGCCGAAGCGCTCGAGGGCCCTCGCTCGCGCAGCGTCCGGCGGGAGCCCGGCGGCGGCGAGCTTCTGCGCGCGCATGGCGATGTGAAACTCGAGCTCCTGATCGACGTCGCGCTCGATGTGCCTGGCACCGACACCGATGCGGAAGACGCGAGTCCATGCACCGCGGTCGTTCATGCGGTTCGAGGTGCCGCGCTGGCGTGCAGCGCGCGAGAGGCGGCCTCCACGAATTGCTGCCACGCGGAGAGCCCGGTGCGCAGTTGCGCGCGGCCCGTGACGGTGAGCTTGTAGAACTTTGCGTGACGGTTGTTTTCGGAGAGGCCCCACTCGGCCTCGATCCACTCCTGTGCCTCGAGCCGGTGCAGGGCAGGGTAGAGTGTGCCCTCGCCAATGAGGAGCGCCTCACCGGTCGCCTGCTCGATCCAATCGACGACGCCGTAACCGTGCCGCGGTCCCCAGGTGAGCGCCTTCAGGATGAGCAAGTCGAGCGTGCCGCGCATGAGCCCAACATCGATGTCCGCCATCGTCTCCGCCGTGCAGGGATGAGAAGGAGCCTACACTCCTTCCCATCGCCACACAAGGGGAGCCGGCGTTGGCTCTCTGTCGCGCGCGCTACCGAGCGGTCTCTACCGCGCGGGTGTTCACCAGATCTTCACCCGATCCGCCGGCGCGAGATACATCTTGTCACCCGGCTGCACGCTGAACGTCGATTCGAATGCATCGTTGTTGATCAAGGGTACGAGGGCGCGATAGTCACCCGGCGAATGCGGATTGGTGAGCAGCTGCTGACGCAGCGCGTCCTCGCGAATCTTGCCGCGCCAGATCTGGGCGAAGCCCATGAAAAAGCGCTGCTCGCCGGTGAGTCCGTCGATGACGGGCGCCTCCTTCCCGTGCAGAGAGATCTTGTAGGCGCGGTACGCCTGTGCCAGCCCGCTCAGGTCGCCGATGTTCTCGCCCATCGTGAGCTTGCCGTTGATGTGCATGCCTTCGAGAGGACTGATTGCGTCGAACTGCGCCCCCAGCCTCGATGTGCGCGACTCGTATGCCTGCGCGTCGGCGGATGTCCACCAGTCACGGAGATTGCCTTCGCCATCGGACTTGCGGCCCTGATCGTCGAAGCCATGGCCGATCTCGTGTCCAATGACGGCACCGATTGCGCCGTAGTTCACGGCGTCATCCGCATTCACGTTGAAGAACGGGGGCTGCAGAATGCCGGCGGGGAAGGTGATGTCGTTCGCGATCGAGTTGTACTGCGCATTCACGGTGGGCGCCGTCATGCCCCAGCGCGCCTTGTCCACCGGCTTCCCGAGTCGCGTCGCCATGTCCTCGTACTGGAACTCGCGAGAACGCAGCTCGTTGCCGAACAGATCCTCGCGCTTGATCGCGATCGACGAATAATCCCGCGGCTTGTCGGGGGCGCCGATCTTGACCTTGAAGTGCGCGAGCTTCTCCTTTGCCTGCGCCTTCGTTTCGGGACTCATCCACTCGAGGCTGTCGATGCCCACCGCGTACGCGTTGATGATGTTCTTCACGAGTGCATCCATCCGCGCCTTCGCCTCGGGCTTGAAATACCTGGCGATGTAGAGCGTGCCGGCCGCCTCACCGAGATCCGATTCGGTGCCATCGACCGCGCGCTTCCATCGCGTCGCGAGCTCCTCCTGGCCGCTCAGTGTCTTGCCGTGGAACTCGAAGCTCGCCTGCACGAACGACGCGGGGAGCACGTCCGCGAACGAATCGAGCAGATGAAAGGTGAGATATTCGCGCCAGGTCGAGACAGGAGTCGTCGCAACGATCGAATCGACGGCCTTCACGTAGTCGGGCTGCCGAATCACGACGTCATGCGCCTTGGACAGACCGCCCTCCGACAGATAGGTCTTCCAATTGAACGACGGCGTCATCGCCGACAGCTCTTCGATTGTCATCTTGTTGTACGTCGCATTGCGATCCCGATTACGTGCCCTGTCCCACTGCGGCGTGGCGAGCTCGGTTTCGAGCGCGAGAATGCGGTTCGCCGCGCCCTCCGGATCCGACTGCCTGGCGAGCGTCAGCATCTTCGTGATGTACGCGACGTACGCGGCGCGCGCCGACGACATCTTCGCGTCCTGCTTGAGATAGTAGTCACGATCGGGCAGTCCGAGTCCCGACTGCGTGATCTGCACGATGTTGTCATTGGAGCGCTTCGCGTCCGCGCCCACGAATACGCCCATGGGTCCGTAGACTCCCAGTCGCGCCATGTGCGCGAGTACCGCGGGCAGCTGCGATTTGACGACCATCCGGGAAATCGAGCGAAGCTGTGGCGCGAGCGGCGCGATGCCGAGCTGCTCGACGCGCGCACTGTCCATGTAGCTGGCGTACAGATCTCCGACCTGGCGCTCCGGGGTGCGCGGCTTGGCCTGACTCTTACTCGCATCCTCGAACAGCTGGTGCAGGGCATTGCGACTGTCCTCGCGCAGCTCCTGGAACGCGTTCCAGCTGGACTGGTCCGCTGGAATTTGTGCAGCCTTGAGCCATCCGCCGTTCACGTAGCGATAGAAGTCATCCTGGGGACGAACGGAGTGGTCGAACTTCGAGGTATCCAGGCCGCTGGAGAGCTGTTGGGCAGAGGCGTTGAAGGCGAGCGCGCCGGACAGGGCAAGAGCGAGGAGAAGGTGCGTCGATCGACGAAATTGCGGGATCACGGCAGACCTGCGATGAGGGAAAGAAGGAGAACCGCTGCGGATGCGTACGAGCGAGCCGAGCAGACTGCGACCACAACGAGTATTACGAAGTGGACCACGACTTCGCTGGGCGAGGCGCTCGAAGCAAAGGGCTGGAGATGTCGGTGCGACACTCTCCAGCCCTTCGGTCTGCAATCTGTGCGTTCTCGCGGGTTTGAGAGCCCCGCCCCACAGTTGCTCAGGACACGAGCCCGACCTCATGCGCCGAGTCCTTCGCGGTCGTCTCTGCCTGATCGATGACTCGCTCCGCTACCTGCTGTACCTTCGACTTCGTTTCCTCGGCCACGTCCCGCACCTTGTCCATCAGGTGGTCGCGAGTGTCGCCCACGAGCTCCGCCTCCTTCTCCGTTGAGGGAATCGCGAGGCCAGCGGCGAGGCCGAGCGCCAGCGCGGCAGCTCCGATGACGAGCGGAGTGTCATGGAATGCGCGCTCGACGCGACGCGTCTGGGTCCGTGTCTGATCGGCAACGCGACTCGCCGCGTGCTGCGTCTGCTCGGCAAGCTCCGACGTCTTGTGCTTGACCGAATCCACGACTTCGCTCGCCTTCGACCGCGCACGATCCACGACTCCGGACTCCTGCCGCTGATAGTAGTCCTGGTCGTAGTCCCGGTCCTGATCCTCGAACGTCGTGCTCCATCCTCTCCGCTGTTGATCGCCGTATCGCGACTCCGGACCCCAACGCTGACCGTTCTCGTACTGCGACCGCGAGGATCCCATCTGCTTGTTGCGGCTGGTCGCATTCAGAATCAACCACCCAAGTCCGAGGCCCACGAGCACGACGGGAATCGGATTTTCCCGGATCGACTGCACGATCGTGTGCTGGGCGTCGGACATCATCTCTGCCGTTTGCTGTGCCATATTCTCGACTTTTCCAATTGTGGCGTCACGAATGTCGTGCTTGAGCTCTTCCTTCAACCGAGTGGGATTGAAGCGCTCACCGATTTCCTCGACGGTGTCGCCGAGGCGTTCCTGCGTCATGCGAATATCAGCCGCGATGATCTCGGTCTCGTTGTTGTCTCTGTCTCTATCTGAACCGCCGAATGATCGGTCATTGCCCGACGTTGGCGTGTCAAAGCTCCCGGTCATTGCTCCTCCTTTACTCGGATTCCACTGTGTCGCCGCGTCGAGCGCATAGTGTGTCGCACGACGCCGCGATCATGAGTCAGGCTCGTCCCGTTCTATCGGCGGTGCTGTCGATCGGGTTGCGCTGGCGCTCTTCCCCTACCGTCGTCCACTCGCGTCCCGAAGTGGACGTGACGTCGCGCTCGCCGCCCTGCCACGCACCACCCATTCCCTGGCTGCCGCGCTCGCGTCCACTCGACTGTGTGCGGCCCTGGTAGCCCTGCTGCGTGTAGGAGTCTGCCTGCTGATTGCGCTGAGAGCTCTTCAGAAAGCGCGCGCCGAGAAAACCCAGCGCCACTGCGCCTCCGATGAATAGCGCGGGCTCGCGGCGCGCGAAGTCTTCGACTCGCGTCGCGACATCGTTGAGGGATGCGTTCTCGAGATAGTGCGAGATCTCCTCGATCTTGTTCGCGGCCTGATCGGCGTACTTGCCGATGCCCTCCTGCTGCTGATCGCGAAGCTGCTGGCTCGATGAGTGGAGCGTCTGCGCGACGCTGCCGAGCGTTTGCGTCGCCCGCGTCTTTCCCGAGGAGAAGCGCGATTCGACTTGCTCGTTGGCCGTCTGGCGCGCCTGGCTCGCCAACTCTTGAATCTTGTCCTTCGCGGTGTCGACGAAACCGCCTTGCCGTTGTTCCTGGCCACCACCTATGGAATCGCCCTGCGACGAACCCATATCGGATGCGTCATCCTGGTCCATTCCGACGCGGCCGGATTCCTGTCTGATCATCGCTCCTCCTGAATCGGTCATGATGCGGTATGGCTGAACAGCCCAATCACTTGGTGAGCTCCTGCTTGACCTGCCGTGCCTCTTCCTTGGCCCAGGTTCCGGTGTCTTTCACCGTATCCATCGTGTTCCTCACCGACTGAC